>CBFDDY010000029.1:0-14000 GCA_965603705.1 uncultured bacterium
AATTGATTAAGAAAACCGTGAGCAAGGATGAGCGGGCATGGTTCTTCTCCCTTAAGGAGAAGAGAGCGAAGACTGTATCCGAGCGGATTTTCCACGCTGGGGAAAATCCGCGTGTTTTCGTATCAACTAACCTGATTCTTGCGTAATGCTTAGAAGATTAGGAAATATTGAGGGAACTCCAGAGAAAGAGAAGAGGAAAAAATCAAGATGCTTCCCGGAGAATGGATGATTGAACCTTTAGAGAAAATAATCTACAATGTTTTTAAGAGCTGAGCAAATGGATAAAAATAAAGTTTTTACTGCTGTTATCGCTATTTTCTTTCTTTTTCTTTTATCCTGCTCAAAAGACTCGGATAATAAATCTGAAATATTCCGGATAATTGATAATCTTGAGAAAAATAGCATTGTCCGTACACCTTTGAGCAATGATTATGGCTCAGAGCAGTCGAAAAATAAAGGCTATCCAATCAAATCCTGCCTGCTTCAGGATGCAGGTGCAGGAGAAAATCCGTTTAATATAAAAAGAAAATTACGACTTGGAGGTGCTGAGAGAAATATAGTTTTTTCACCTCCTGATAGCGAATACAATATTACCTGTGCCCTCAAAGAGAGTTCGATCCTGGAATTTGGTACAGGTATTATTCGGGATATGCATTCTGGAAAAGAACAGGCTTCCCAAGATAAAAATAGTAATGGGATTAATTTTATCATTAATCTGGAGATAAACGGCAGAAAGAAAACTGTTTTTCAAAAATATATAAGCGACCTTTCAGGTGATCAGGAGGAAGGGTTTTCATTTATTCGCCATTCTCTCAAATTGCCTTATGAGCAAAAAAAAGTACATTTGATATTTAAAACCACGGGGAGCAGCCAGAATTATTCATTCTGGGTTAATCCGGTTCTATACTCAAAAAAAGCTTTTACTCATAATGTTATCTTGATTTCCCTAGACACACTTCGGGCTGATCATCTTGGCTGTTACGGTTATGATAGAGAGACAAGTCCCAATATTGATGCTTTAGCTGCAGATAGTACGGTTTTTCTTAATACATATGCTTCTTCTTCCTGGACTCTTCCTTCGCATATTTCCCTATTGACCTCCCTTCACAGCATTCATCATCAGGTCAGCCATGAAGATGAGAGAATAGACCCGCAGATAGTCACCCTGGCGGATATGATGCGAATAAATAGCTTCTCCTGCGCTGCCTTTACAGGCGGTGGATTTGTCAGTTCCAGTTATGGTTTTTCTAAAGGATTTGACTCGTACAATGAGGGTGTTGGGGCAGTATTTAATCAGGATTCAGCTGAACGAGTTTATGGAGCGGCGTCTGAGTGGATCGAACGGCACCAGGATAGAGATTTTTTTCTCTTCCTTCATACTTATCAAATCCATAATCCCTATATTTGCCCTTATCCTTATAAGGTGATGTTCCTGGATGAAGATGCAAAAAAGGGCAGTATCGACCTGAAGGGCCATTTGGGTGGCCCCAAGAATATTTTTAAAAAAATCCCTGAACCAGAGATTCGGAATATTATCGGTCTTTATGACGGAGAAATACGCTACACGGATGAAAAGCTTATTGGGCAGCTGGTAAATAAGCTTAAACTACTTGGACTTTATGAGCAGACGATGATAATTGTAACCAGTGATCATGGAGAAGAGTTTTTTGACCATGGCGGCTGGGAGCACGGGCACACTTTGTATGATGAATTAATTAAGGTTCCGTTAATAATCAAGTTTCCGGACCTAAAATACAAAGGACAAAGAAATGAAACTATTGTGTCTTTGGTTGACCTAATGCCCACTATCTGTGATGAGATGGGAGTGGATTTTTCAGGATTGCAGATTGATGGAAAAAGCCTTATTCCGGTGCTGAGAGGAAAAGAGAAAAAAGACAGGATATTCCTGGCGGAGCTTGGAGGTGATATTTTAGATTCACACATACCTGAGAAGATCTCGACAAATCGGGGGAAGAAAAAGCTTATATTGAGCCAAAGATTCAGTCCTGATGATCTGGATTTTTTCGCCTTCCCGCCTCCGGAGGCCGGGCTTGTCGAGTTTTATGATCTATCAATCGATCCGCTTGAAAAAAACAATTCAGCTGGGAAAAACAGTGAGCTTGTCAACCGGATTATTCGCTGGATAGATGAGATAAATCAGACAGCTGAAAAGCGGATGACCAGTAAAGCTATAATGAATGAAAAGCTCAAAGAGCAGTTAAAGGCTTTAGGATATATCCGTTGAAAATTAGTTTGATTTAAAACGACTCTTTACTTTAAAATAGGGAAAGAAATATCAGATAAAGTGAGACAGTTATGAAAAATTTTTTAGAAATTAAATCTTTGGATGAGAAGGAGCAAAAACGGCTTTATGATAAAATTGAGAAGATTTTGGCTGAAAAGAAGAAAAAAAGAATATTTAGTGAGAAGGAAATAAAAGAGATAGAAAATATGAAGTTGAATCCGCTTCTGGATATTCAGGATGTCCAAAGTGTTTATGAGAATATAATGTTTATAAAAAAAAACAGGAATTCAAGAAATTCAAATGACTGATATAAAAATAGATTATGACAACATTGATGTGCCTGATATCATGAAACAGATTCAGGCAAAAGCTGCTTCTTCACTAAAGAAACCGCCTCCACCAAAAAAATCCAAATCTCCTTCTAAGCCGGCTTTGCAGATTCCTGAACCGCAACAGGTTCCCATGGTGCTGCCTAAATGGAGAAGAATCCTGTTGAAGCTAATGAAGCCGTTTTCCCCCTTGATTAAACTGCTGATATTACCTGTACATCATGATTTAATGCAGAATATCCATAATGTCTATCATGTGAATAAAAGGTTGGATTATTTTAATGCCAAGATGGAGCAGAGCCTGACAAAATTAAGTGGAGAATTATACTCTACGTCAGAAAAGTTAGATTTAAAAATCGACAAGTTCAACCAGTCTGTCAATGAAAGGATTGATCAAATTTTCCTTAGATTGGAAGACTTGGATAAAACTATGGAATATGTAAAGACCATGCATAATCTCTGTCATAATATTGTGGTTGAATTGACGAAGCTGAAAATTGAGGAGGAACGTACGAGAGTCAAGATCAGGATAATGGAAAAAGATTTTGAATTCCTAAGCCGGAAAGAACGAGCCCTGGAGAAGAAAGCCTTTAAATGAAAGTCGCTTTTGTTGTTCAGAGATACGGCCTGGAGATAAGCGGTGGGGCTGAGCTTCATTGCCGCTGGGTCACTGAACATATGAAGAAATATTGGGATGTCGAAGTTCTGACAACCAGAGCTCTGGATTATATTACGTGGGAGAATTATTATCCACCCTCAAGTGCAGTAGTCAATGGCGTTC
The DNA here is from genome assembly GCA_965603705.1 of uncultured bacterium. GTDB lineage: Bacteria > Acidobacteriota > Aminicenantia > Aminicenantales > Aminicenantaceae > JAUVXM01. Next base: position 3,356 of record CBFDDY010000029.1, read on the forward strand.
CAGTCAAGAGATTCCCGGTTATAAAAACCAGAAACCCGGAAAGGTTCGGCAAAGTTCAGAATATTGTTTTAAAAAGGGAACATAAAGAAGAAGATGAAATATTGTGGTTAGAGGAGGAGGGCCCTTTTTCCCCCGCTCTTATTGATTATATTAAAGGGCATAGAGATGACTATGAGTATTTTATCTTTTTCAGCTATCGCTACTATCACTCCTATTGGGGGATCAAAGCTGCCCCTTACAAAAGCATTCTTGTGCCTACTGCAGAGCATGACCCTGTTATCTATTTAAAAATATTTAAAGACCTATTTAGAAAACCCCGAGGAATCGTGTATAATTCGGCGGAAGAAAAAAGATTGATCAATACAGTTTCCGGCAATGAAAATGTTGATGGGGAAATAGCGGGGGTTGGAGCTGAGGTCCCGAAGGAGCTTTTTTTAAAAAAGTTCTGTCAGAAATATGGCATAAAAGATGATTACATTATCTATATAGGGCGTATCGATAAAAACAAAGGGTGCGCTGAGCTCTTTGATTTTTTTATCCGCTATAAAGAAGAAACCGGCTCCAATATAAAATTAGTGCTGGTAGGCAGCACTGTGTTAAAGATCCCTATCCATCCTGACATAATTTATCTTGGATTTCTTTCCGAGGAAGAGAAGTTTTCTGCCCTTAACAAAGCTTTGCTTTTACTTATGCCTTCCTTTTATGAGAGCCTGTCCATGGTCACAAACGAAGCGTGGGCTATGAATAAACCGGTCCTGGCTAATGCCCGCTGTGATGTATTAAAAGGCCAGTGTGAAAGGAGCAGGGCCGGCTTGTACTATAAAAATTACAGAGAATTTAAAGAGGCTCTCCTGTTTTTTCTGGATTCGTCTAGGCTTCGTTCCTGTATGGGGAAAAACGGCCGTAAGTATTTTCAGAATAATTATACCTGGGGTACTATCGAAAAAAAATACTTGTCTCTTCTAGAGCGTTTGGAAAAGGAATAATTATGGAAGTCCACCAGTTTGCAACTTCCTTGAGCTATGGGGATGCCATATCCAATGAGATGATGGAAATCCGTAAAGTTCTAAAGGAAAAGGGGTACTGCTCTGAGATATTTGTCAAGTTTTTCGATCCCCGTATGGCAAAAAACAGTAAGGATTATCGCGAATATAGAAAATACAGCTCTTCAAAAAATGTGGTGATTTTTCATTTTTCCATTGGCTCTCCTGTGTCCAAGGTTTTTTTCAGGATTCCAGACAAGAAAATTATGATCTATCACAATATAACTCCCTACGAATATTTTCTTGACTATCATCGCATATTAACACGGGAGTGTTATAAAGGCCGGCTGGAAATCAATCTTTTTGTAGATAAAGTCGATATGGCTCTGGGTGATTCGGAATTTAACCGAAGAGAACTGGAAAGAGTCGGATATAGAAATACGGGTGTCTTGCCGTTACTGCTGGATTTTGCCAAGTTCGACCGTTCCGGTGATCCGGTTGTAAAAAAGATATTTTCTGACAATAAATTTACGCTTTTTTTTGTAGGCCGGGTCATCCCTAATAAAAAATTTGAGGATGTTATTAAGACTTTTCATTTTTATAAAAAATATTTTAACCAGGATTCACGCCTGATACTGGCAGGAGATTACCGGGGAATGGAACAATATTTGGCTGGATTACAGGATCTGGTGCAAAAGCTTGAGCTGGAAGATGTCCATTTTACCGGACACCTTAGCTTTCCGGAACTTGTTGCATATTTTAATACTGCAGATGTATATTTAAGCATGAGTGCTCATGAAGGATTTGGAGTCCCTCTTCTGGAAGCATTTTATAAAAGAATTCCTGTAGTAGCTTTTGCAGCCGGGGCTGTAGAAGAAACTATGAATTCAGGAGGAATATTGCTCCGGGATAAGGATTTTGCCGCTGTTGCCGCTTTGCTGAATGAACTGCATCTAGACCGGAGGTTAAGAGAAAAGGTGATTATGTCACAGGAAAAGGCTCTTGAAAAATATGCCCTGAGTAATGTGAGCCGGATTTTACTCAAGAATATTAGAAAAGTTGGGAAAAAATGAGAGTAGATCAACTTATTCCCGCCTATCATAGAGGAGATGCGATCGGCGATACTGCTTCCCATATGAAACAATATTTTTTATCCCAAGGATTTGAATCTCAGATCTATTGCCTGACGCGAGATGACGGCCTGGAAAATGAGTCCGAGCTGTTTGAAAATTTTAAAGCACCCTCAGCCGGGGATGTGTCTTTTTTTCATTTTGCGATGCCATCTCCTTTGACACCTGCGTTTGTTAAGTTAAAAAGCAAGAAAGTGATTCTTTATCATAATATTACTCCGGAAAAATATTTCACAGATTACAGCCGGGAAATGGCACGCTTGTGCCGATTGGGAAGAGATGAACTGAGATCCTTAACTCCATATGTGGATTTAGCCCTGGCTGATTCTGAGTTTAACCGCCAGGAATTGCTTGAGTTTGGTTTTAAAAAGACGGCTGTTTTTCCACTTTTTATCGATTATAAAAAATATGAAAAACCGTTCAGCCGGTTAATGTTCGACCTGTTTGATGATGATAGAACAAACATCCTTTTTATTGGGCGTATAGTCCCCAATAAAGCAATAGAGGATTTGATAAAGACGACTTTTTACTATAAAAAGTATATCTCCCCTCTTGTAAGGCTGATCATTGCCGGCAAGACATCTTCTTTACCCAAATATTATGAAGGACTTATTCATCTGGCTGATGAGTTCTATCTTAAGCCGGAGGAAATATGTTTTACCGGTCATATCTCTGACGAAGAAATGTTTGCGCTTTACCGAGCTGCGGATGTCTTTCTTTCCTTAAGTGAACATGAGGGTTTCGGGCTTCCTTTTATTGAATGTATGATGTTTGAGCTTCCGATTATTGCTTATAACTGTACCGCTGTTCCGTTTACTTTGGGAGATTCAGGCATTCTTGTCAATCATAAAAGAGTTGACTACATTGGAGAACTGGTTCATCTGGTGGCCCAGGATAAAAAATTTAAGGCTGCCGTTATTGAAGGGCAAAAGCAGCAGCTAAAACAATTTAGAGAACAGGACTTAAAAGCCTTTTTACTTAACCATTTTAATGCTTTAACAAAGAAGAGAACCTAATACTTTGCAATCATATCAACAATTCTTATGGATGGTACAGAATAGATGAAAATTGCCTTTGTAGTACAACGATATGGAAAGGAGGTTATGGGGGGGTCTGAATTGCACTGCCGGCTAGTGGCAGAGAGGTTGGCTGCTGTAGGACAGGACTGCACAGTTTATACTACCACTGCTAAAGACTATGTTACCTGGAAGAATGAATATCCGACGGGAGAAACAATCCTTAATGGAGTTTCGATCAAGCGTTTCAAAGTGGATAAGGAGAGGGATATTGATTCGTTTAATAAATATTCTGATTGGATCTTTGCTAATAAACACAGTCGTGAGCATGAGATCGAATGGATGGAGAGGCAGGGGCCCTGTTGTCCTGATCTGTTAGAAGCAATTGGAAAAGAGGATCAGAATCATGATTTTTTTATTTTTTTCACTTACCTATATTACAATACTTACTGGGGACTGAAAAAAGTTATGGGCAGGAAAACGCTTGTCCCAACTGCCCATGATGAGCCGGCTCTTTATCTTGATATAATGCAGGAAGTCTTTTCTGCCCCTCAAGCTTTTGTTTTTAACACAGAAGCTGAAAAAACTATGCTTAAAAGGCAGTTTTCATTTAAGGGAAAATACAGTGATATTGTTGGTGTAGGAGTAGATATTCCCGCAGATGAAAAGGAGCTTGTTTTTTTGCATAAATATGGACTAGAACGACCGTATATCCTCTATGCCGGCCGGATCGAGCCGGGAAAAGGTTGTCAGGAGCTTATAGACTATTTCCTGATTTATAATCAGGATAATCCTGGCATGGAGCTAGTGCTTATTGGAAAGCTCCTGATGGATTTACCCTCTCATCCTGATATCAGATACCTTGGATTTGTTTCGCCGGAAGATAAAAATGCCGCCATGAGGCATGCTTTGGTAACTATTCATTCTTCTTATCTGGAAAGTCTATGTATGGCGGCCCAGGAGTCTCTTGTTGTAAGAACCCCGATTTTGGTTCAAGGAAAGACTGAGCCCCTTAAGCAGCATTGTCTCAAAGGAAATTGCGGACTGTGGTATTCTGGCAGTAAAGAATTTGCCTTGGCTCTTTCTCTGTTTCGAAGGGATAGTAGATTGCGAAAGATCATGGGCGAAAACGGCTATCAATATATAAAACAAAACTATTCCTGGGAAAAAATTATTGATAAATACAGAAAGCTTTTTGGTTTTTTAAAACCATAAGAAAATGTTGGATAAATTTGACTATACCCCCTTATTGTGTTAAAAAAATATAAGACAAATGGCTTTTGTTAACTATACTACCAAGAACATTGCTATTAAGATAGTTTATTATGGGCCGGGTTTAAGCGGCAAAACTACAAACCTTCGTCATATATACAGCAGGATGGACAGTAACTCCAGAGGCGAGCTTTTGTGTTTAGAAACTCCTATTGAACGGACGATTTTTTTTGATCTGTTACCAATAAAGGCAGGTATGATCCATGATTTCCAAATCCATTTTCAATTAATGACTGTTCCGGGGCAAGTCTTTTATGGAGCCTCAAGAAAAAGTGTTCTTAAGGGCGCAGATGGTCTTGTTTTTGTGGCTGATTCTCAAATTCCTCTTCTGGATGCAAATTTAGAAAATTTTGACGGCTTGAGAAAAAATCTTTTAGAATACAATGTTGACTTAAATTTTATTCCTATGGTTTTCCAGTATAATAAGAGAGACTTGGAAACTCTTATTCCAGTTGAAACATTCAACAGTCTCCTAAATCCTTTGAAGCTTTCTTTTTTTGAGTCCTCTGCTATCAATGGAGAAGGAGTATTTGAAACTCTAAAAGCAATAGCTAGAATCACAGTCCCTTATGTTAGGGAAAAAGTTTTTGGTGAAAAAAGAGAGCCTGAAGAAAAAGAGAAGGAAGAAAGGCAAATAATCATAGAAGGAGCTGAGAGGGAGAGAGGAAAATTAAAAGAGGGAGTAAGGGAAGAGCTTAGAAAAACCGCCGGAGAAGAGGTAGCGTTTGTATCAAAAAAAGAAGAAGCTCCTATTCGCTTGACAAAAATAAAATTTAGAAATCAGAGGGACATCGAAAGCGAAGTCGAGAATCTAGCTAAAGAATTTTCACATAAGAAATAAGGGGTCAGGTCTGACCTGATCCCAAAAAGCAAAAAAAATACCCCAATGAAAATAATAGGAGTATTCGTGCGTCTATCAAATGAGAAGATATGTTATTCAAAATCGCCAGTGCTTCCTTAATTGGGATTGATGCATATATTGTTGAAGTTGAAGTCGATATTTCTTTTGGTATGCCGGCTTATGTGACAGTTGGCCTGCCGGATACGACAGTTAGAGAAAGCAAGGAAAGAGTTAGGGCAGCTCTGAAGAATTGCGGATATAGCTTTTCTTCGCGCAAAATAATCATCAATTTAGCCCCTGCTGATAGGAAAAAAGAAGGATCTGCTTTTGATCTCCCTATAGCCCTTGGTATTCTGGCCCATTTAGAAGTCTTTCCTGAGGAAAAACTTCACGAATATTTATTTCTGGGTGAATTGGCCTTAGACGGAAGGTTAAAGCCGCAGAAAGGAACCCTATCTATGGCAGTTCTGGCAAAAGAGAAAGGTTATTCAGGGATCGTTATCCCCATAGAAAATGAAAAGGAGGCGGCTCTGGTCCAGGGAATCGATATTTATGCTATGGAAGACCTGGTGCAGGTTGTAGAGTTTCTCAATGGTTCAGAGTTAATAGCTCCAAGTTGTTATTTTCCAGAGGAGCTTCTGCCGGCCTCTGAACATGATGTAGATTTTGAGGAGATAAAAGGACAGCAGCATGTTAAACGTGCCTTGGAAGTGGCTGCAGCCGGCTCCCACAATATCCTTCTTATTGGCCCTCCAGGTGCGGGAAAGACTATGATGGCCAGAAGGCTCCCTACGATCTTACCTCCTATGACTTTTTCAGAGATCCTGGATGTGACACGTGTTTACAGTGCTTCGGGCCTTTTAAAAAATAGAAATGCTATTGGGGAAAGGCCTTTCTGCTCGCCTCATCACACAATAAGTGGAGCCGGATTGATCGGAGGGGGGAAGATCCCCAAACCCGGAAATGTCAGTCTAGCGCATCATGGTGTTTTGTTTCTGGATGAGCTATCAGAATTTCAGAAACATGTGCTTGAGAGCCTCAGGCAGCCTTTGGAAGATGGGGAAGTCACCATATCCCGGGCTTCCATGACGGTTACTTATCCATCATTATTTATGCTGGTCGCTGCCATGAACCCCTGTGAAGATGCTATGTTTGGAATGTCAGCTTCTGATTTTGAATGTACTGGCAGCCAGAGGATGCGATATTATTCTAAGGTCTCCGGGCCGCTTATGGACAGGATTGATATCCAGGTCGAGGTAGCTAAAGTAGAGTTTAAAGATATAATCTCCCGATGTGAGGGGGAAAAGTCTGAGCATATTCGTGGAAGAGTCATTTGTGCCCGAAATATACAGACCAGACGTTTTAAGAAACGAAATATTTACAATAATTCCCAGATGGGAAATAAAGATGTTGCATCACATTGCTCAGTAGATAAGGACGGAGAGGAACTTTTGGAAATGGCTGTTGATAAATTGGGTTTTAGTGCCAGAGCTTATAACAGGGTCCTCAAGGTAGCCCGAACAATAGCGGATTTGAGTGGAGAAGAAAACATAAGTGTTGTGCATATTTCAGAAGCTATCCAGTACCGCATTCTGGATAAGTATTTTTAAAAGAAAGGGGATTCGGGATTATTATTGCTATTCAGTCTGTTTTTTGGTACTTAAAAGAGTAACCTGAATAATTCAGGTTAATCATTAGATTTGGAGGAATACATATGTCAAATAGTCTGCATAGAAATATTTCCCGGAGGAAATTTATCGCCGCATCAACCGGCCTTTTTGCAGGAAGCGCTTTACTTAAGGCCATGCCGCCATATTCCTTTTCCAGTCAATAGCTTAAGGACGAGTTGTCTGAAGAGGAATTAAAACTGGTCGAGCAATCTTCTATGGCAAAAGAACTGAAGGATTATTTCCACGAAGGGTATTCCTGTGCAGAATCTTTGCTGATGGTTTCTCTCCGTTATCTTAATAAGCCGGAAGAGCTAGTCTGGGCTGCAGCTGGATACGGAGGGGGGCTAGGACATAAAGACCTCTGCGGATTTCTGACTGCAGGTGTTATGGGAATCGGGTTTGCTGCAGGTTCCCTTAAAAAAGATGGAGAAGAAGCTAAAGACTGGTGTAGTAAAAAAGTTAAAGAATACTGGAAATGGTGGAAAGAAAATGCACCTTTACATTGTGAAGATATCCGTACTCCCGGCTCCAGTTCCAAACGTTGTGCCCGTTTGGGCCAGTTGGGGGCTGCTAAAGGAGAGGAGCTTATCTGCCCGGTTCAAGCTTAAGAAAAGGAGAAATAATATGGCGCTAATAGTAAAAGGTTCAGGATTGACTATTGAGGATGTAGTTAAAGTTGCCCGTAATGGGGAGAAAGTTGAACTTCATCAGCAAGCTTTGGAGAGAATAAAAAAATGTCGGGCTATGCTTGAAAAAAAGATAAAGGCCCGGGAGATCATGTATGGGGTAAACACCGGGATTGGGGAATTTTCCGAGGTGGTCCTGGATGATGATCAGATCGAACAGTTTCAAAAATATTTAGTCTATAACCATGCGGCCGGGATTGGGGAGGCGGTTCCTATTGATCATGTAAGAGGGGCAATGTTGGGCCGGATAAATGTGCATGCTCACGGCAACTCCGGCTGCCGTCCTGAAATAACTCTAACTTTGATCGATATGCTAAACAAGGGAGTGACCCCTTATGTATGCCGTAAAGGTTCGGTAGGGGCTTGCGGAGATTTAGCGCCTATGTCCCAGATAGCTTTGCTGCTGATGGGGGAGGGGTCAGCTTTCTATAAAGGTAAGTTACTGGATGGCAAAGAGGCGATGGATAAAGCTGGTGTTCCCGTGCCGGGCTTAAAGGCGCGGGATGGACTGGCTTCGATAAACGGTTCTAATCTGCTTACAGCTATGAGTGCTTTGATGCTCTATGATTCCAATAACTGGCTGAAACAGGCTGAGATCGCAGCTGGAATGTCACTTGAAGCTCTAAAAGCCAATATGAAGCCCTATACGCCAAAACTACATGAGGTCAGGGGCTTTCCCGGTGCGATAAGGAGCGCAAAATCTATCCAAAAAATTATTCAGGGTGGAGACTTGGTGGCAGGGCGCGTTAAGGTTAAAGTACAGGATGCTTACTCCATGCGTTCAACTCCTCAAGTCATAGGCTCCGCTCATGATGCCTTGTTTTGGGCGAGAAAGCAGGTGGAGATCGAATTGAATGGAGTAGGGGATAATCCTATATTCTTTCCGGATGAGGATATGCAGCTTTCCGGGGCTAATTTCCAGGGTTCCCCGGTTGCGCTTCCCATGGATATGGTGGGGGTGGCGATTACATCGATAAGTGTTCTTTCAGAACGAAGGATGAACAGATTGAACAATCCGGCTTTAAGTGTGGGCCTGCCTCCTTTTCTTACTAAAGGCGCCGGTATGTTCTCCGGCATGATGCTGAGCCAGTATACAGCTGATATGCAAATTGTTGAGCAGCGTATTCTCTCTGCGCCGGCATCCATTCAGTCGATCCCGGCTGCCGCGGACCAGGAGGATTTTGTTTCTATGGGGATGAATACTGCCCTTAAGAATTTTCAGATCCTGGATAATGCTTATGGTATCTTGGGGATAGAATTTATGGCTGCTGCCCAGGCTCTGGACCTGAGGGAACAGATAGAAGAGAAACCGTATAAATATGGGATCGGCGTAAGCAATGCCCGCAAAATCATCCGGAAATATGTTGACTTCCTTGATGTCGACCGTCCTCTGTACAATGACCATAATAAGATGAAAGAACTGGTAGAATCGTGTGAGATTTTAGACGAAGTCGAGAAAGTTGCAGGTTGTCTGGAATAATATAGAATGGAGGTAAAGTTGTGAAGAAAACAGCTTCTTTTTTACTAATTTTTTTAATTGTGATAACAACTGTATCCTTTTTAATGTCAGAAAATTTCATCTCCCTATTTGATGGAAAAACTTTGGATGGGTGGCGAAAATTGACAGAGTATAGCGGCGAGGCCGGCTCCTGGGAGGTTGTTGCAGGCGTGATTGTGGGCAGCCAGTATCCGGCAGGACAGGGAGGGCTTTTAGTAACTGAGAAGAAGTACAGCGATTTTGAACTTTATGCAGAGGTTAAAGCTGATTATCCGATCGACTCCGGCTTGTTTCTCCGGGTTCAACCAAGTGTTCTCTCTTACCAGGTAACAATCGATTACCGCCCTGAAGGTGAAGTAGGAGCAATATATTGTCCGGGTGGCGGTGCTTTCCTGAAACACAGACCCGAGGGAAAAGAGCTCTGGAAAAAAGATGAATATAATATTGTAAGAGTAAGGATCAAAGGGCAGCCAGCTACAATAAATATCTGGATCAATGGTACTCCTCTTGCAGATTATACCGATGTAAAAATAGAGGGGAAATACCGGGTTCCCATCACCGGTTATATAGGGATCCAAGTCCACCCGGGTTCAAGCTGGGGCAAAGGAAATAAAGTTTATTTTCGCAAGCTGATGATCAAGCCGATTGCCGCTTCTTCTCAGCTCTGACCTTTAAGCCAGCTTCCCGTCCCTGACCACTATCTTGCCATTTTTTATTACATGTTTAATGGGATTGACTCCGAAGTGATACACAAGGGGAAGGGTAATTTCCAAGTACTTTGCTTCTCCTGGCTGCAAGGATGAATAGCCTGAAGTTACATCATGTTCATGCCCGTTTACGTCTAGAATTACTCTGGATTCTTTGTTGTAAACGCCATCAGCTTTGTGTTTAGCTTCTTTTAAATACCTATAAGCTACAAAAAGAAAAAGTGCAAAAAACAAAAACACTTCCAAATATATTTTGTTAGGCGGTACAGCACCATCAAATGTGTACCTGTCAATTATTTGTAGAAGAGCTACCAAAACTAAAAAAATTGTGACCTTAATTAGCAGATGTGGATTGATATTTTTATATCTGCGCTTGGTTCGCCTCTTTTTTTTACGCATATGCATTTAACCAGATTAACTATTATTTAAAATTTCCTTTAAAATCAAAAAGTTTTTAAGTTGCTTTAACAAAAAAATCTATATGAAACGTAAGGCAAGCTATTCTAAAATTCTTTTGGTGGTTGTGCTTCTTTTATCTCTTTTTCTAAGACTTCGGGGGAGTGATTATGGTTTGCCGCAGCATTTTGATCCAGACGAGCACAGGTATGTTGAAGTAGCTCTCAATATTTTTTCAGGAGACTTCAATCCACATCAATTTAAACAACCTTCTGGCTTTACTTCTTTTTTTTTGTTTCTTTTCAACTTTTTCTTTTTATCATTTAGTTAGACTTATTTGGCTTAAGAAAGGAAAACTTAAGATTATGTCCGATGGTCTATTTTTTGTTATTACAGTTTCTTTTTGTTCCAATTAAAAACTTAATTGAAGCTGAAAGGTTTTTTGT
>CBFDDY010000030.1:0-13922 GCA_965603705.1 uncultured bacterium
TTTTCCCCAGCGTGGAAAATCCGCTCGGATACAGTCTTCGCTCTCTTCTCCTTGAGGGAGAAGAACCATGCCCGCTCATCCTTGCTCACGGTTTTCTTAATCAATCTAACCTGATTCTTTTTAGCGCTTTTCCTTGAAAAAATGATTCTTATCAGCTCCTCTTTATTGACATACGATAGAATTTATGGATAATGCAATTTTATTAGATTTGAAAATTATATAGAGAGTATTGCATGCAAAAGACACTGAGTTTGAATGGATCCCGCTGGTTGAGGGTGCTGAGTTTTTTCTCAGGTATCGGCATGATGGCTGCGTCACTGCTGACCATAAATCATTATTTCCTCGCCAATTTCCCTGAATCCATTTTTGAAGGGTCTTTTTGTGATATAAGTACTTTTTTAAACTGTGACAGCTCCGCCTTTTCTGTAATATCCCAGGTGAAGGGTATACCCATTGGGTATTTCGGCCTAATTATCGGCGGGCTGGTAGCACTGGGGGCTCTTTTCCCTTCAGATAGATTTGAGCGTACTAATACTTTTATCGCCCTTGTAAATGTATTAGGAGTTTTGAGTCTTTTCTTTTATGCCGTATTTGTATTGCATAGCTTATGCTTGCTGTGCAGCGGATATTATATATTTTCCATCTTAAGCTTTATTTTATTCTGGCGCTTTGGAATAGGTCAGGGCAAGAGAAAATTTCCAGGCCGTTTTTTCCAGCCATCTATAAAAATGCTAATCACTTTTGCCTGCATAACCCTAATCGGTGCTTATGGGATGATAAATTATCATACCGCCAGGGAAAAAGTCCGGGAAAGTGTAGCTGATAAAATTGTGAAGCAGTTTTATGAGCTTCCTGTAGTTAATGACCCAAGTTTCCTCTCTCCTTTTTGGACAGTAAGGTCTACCGGATATTTCGAAGATGCGCCTATCCGGGTGATCGAGTTTTCAGATTTTCTTTGCCCGGACTGTCTCTTTCTTACCCAGCAGTTAAATAAACTAAAAGAGGAATTTGCTGGAAAGATCAATATTGCATTTCAATTTTTCCCACTTGAGGCAGGTTGTAATACTGTTGTAGACAAAGATCTTCACCCCGGCGCCTGTGAGCTTGCCTATATAGCAGCTTATGACCCCTCTAAGTTTGTAGCCATCCATGATGAACTCTTTGCCAATTTTAATGCGGCCCGTGACCCGGAATGGCGGTTGGAACTGGCTGTAAGGCATGGAGTGGAGGATGCTCTAACCGACTCTGCTACTAAGGATATGGTCTCTACGATCGTACAAACAGGGATTGAGTATGAGAGAACCTCGGATGTTTATGCTCATGGAATCCGCTCAACTCCGACTATGATAATAAATGGCCGTATGATAATAGGAACCCTGCCATATGAGCATATGCGAGCAATTTTTCAGGCTTTAGTCGATGAAAGCGAGGGAGGAAAAAAATTCCTCGAAAACTGGGTCCCAGCTAAAGTCCGCCACTAATATTGAATTCTCTACCTGATAAAGCTTTAGACACGGATTTACGCGGATAGGAAACGGATAAAGCTTCTTACTCTTATCCGTGAAAATCTGTGTCTAATTCTTTATTGCTTTAACTCAAATATCTTTTATGAATAGTTCAGGTTACCATAACCCATCTAAATAAATTTTTCTTTTTTTCCTCTCGAATTTTTCTATAGCGTATCTCAGCATTGTCCGGGGCATTTTTTGGTAGTGTTTTTTCAGAAAATCTTCTTCCACCTTTTGGTCTCTTTTTCCGACCTCTCGAAGCATCCATCCCACAGCTTTGTGGATAAGGTCATGGGGATCATTAAGGAGTATTTTTGAGATCTTTAAGCAGTCTTTAAAATCATTATTACGGATAAAAGTTAAAGTTGAAAGGATAGCGATCCTTTTTTTCCAGAGATTGCTTGAATTTGCTAATTCATAGAGAATTTTTCTTTTATCAGCTTTATCAAGTAAATAATGACCTACGATTTTGGGAGCAAAAATATCAACCAGATCCCAGTTGTTGATCCTTTTGTAATTTTTTAAAAAGAAATCGAATAACTGCTTTTTGCTTTTTTCGTCATCAGCTTTATTGTATTTATCCTGCAATATCAAAAGACCCATAAATCTTTTTTCATGAATTTTGCTATCCAACAGGGTTTGAATATTTTCGATAGAAAGACCTTTGCCCTGTTTGGCGATATTTCTTAATACCGGGACTTTAATCCCCAGGAAGATATCTCCTTCGCCGTATTCCCCTTTCCCGGTTTTGAAGAACCTTTGCAGGTTTTTCGCCTGTTCAGGATCTTTATGTTGGTTTAATAAAGATTCAAGTTTCTTCATTTCCCTTGCGGCAACCTCGACTTGTGAATTATCCAGGTTTTCTGGATAATTCATAAGAAATGTCGATATGGATGATATATTTTGCTAAATCAATATTTTACACTGATTCCTAAAGTGATTCAATTGATCACTTCGTTTTCGGTGTAATATTTACTTATAATCGACATTTCTTACCTTTCAGGCGAGCAGATCTCACCGCATCTGCTTCGTTACAGGGTACTCGCGGTGAAGGACCACAGCTTCGCACCCTGTGCCTCGCATCTGCAGCAACCTCGACTCGTGAATTATCCAGGTTCCCTGAATTATTCATAAAAAATGTTGTGCTCGCTTCAGCCACATCAGAATTTCATTAGTATCACATCATCCGACTAAAATAAAACATTTTGTTTTTCCTATCTGATAGTTTTTATTGACAATTTACACCAATTAGTGTAAATTGTATTCATGAAACGGAGGGAACTCGAAAAAAAACTCCTGAAACTAGGATGGAAATTGGTAAGACATGGGAGCAAGCATGATATCTGGACTAATGGAAAGTACGAAATCGTAGTTCCCCGACATGTTGAGATCAATGAGTATACTGCAAAAGGAATTCTAAAAGAAGCAAAGGGAGGCATATGATGCGATTAGCAGGTCGAGTGTTTAAAACCGGCAGGTATTGGGCTATAGAAGTACCTATTCTGGGAATAGTGACCCAAGGGTATACAAAAAAAGAAGCCTACGAAATGATTCTTGATGCCATCGGATCACTTGTGAATAAAAAAGGATTTAAAGTTGAGGTGTTCCCTGGAAAAGATCACTATTTTGAAGTTGGTTCTCCTGATTTGGCAACTTTAATTGCATTTTTACTTCGACGACAAAGAATGAAACGAGGTCTTACTCTAATGGAGGTCTCCCAACGGCTAGGAGCAAAATCGCTCAATACATACGCACGCTATGAGCAAGGGAAATCAATTCCAACCCTTGAAAAATTCAGCCAGCTCATGACTGCATTATCAGTGGATAATGATTTTGTCCTAACAGAAAGCCAAACTGGATAGGAGTTTGGTCTTTATGTTGGTAATGATTTATCCTTAATTTCATCAAATTTCCACTCTCTGAGTCTACATCACCCATAATACAAATAAAAACCAAATCCAGTCAATTAAAAATCCGCAAGAAATAGATCGATTTGCTATTGTTTTAAAAATAACAATCGATTCCTTGTGAAAAATTGATATGTTATAATTTTGAATAATGATCTTTACAAAAATACGGATAACTGAATATATTTACTTATCCCTTGTGCTTTTACTTTTTACACCTGTTCTTTCAGCTTATGACACTCCCTTAGATCTTGAAAAATATGTCCTCCGTACATGGGTTATTCAATCCGGGCTTCCTCAAAATACGATCACATCCTTAGAGCAGACTTATGACGGCTATATCTGGATTGGGACAACAGCAGGCTTGGCCAGATTTGACGGAATAAAATTTAAGACTTTTTTAAAAGAAAACGCTCCCTTACAAAATAATAGAATTACGTGTTTATGCGAGGATTCAAACCAAGTCCTCTGGATAGGCACCGATGGTGGAGGTTTATACTCTTACAGGGATGGAAACTGGAAAAATTACAATACAGAGGAGGGCTTGTCCAATCCCAATATCCGGGTAATAATTGAAGATTGGAAAGGCAATCTCTGGATAGGAACGGACTACGGCCTGAATCAACTGAAAATTGATATTATTGTCCAAGTTTTTACAACCAAGAATGGGCTGTACGATAATATCATTACTGATCTGACAATAGATAATTCGGGTAATCTATGGATCGGCTCCCTACAGGGTGGCCTAGCATTTTACTTTGAAAACGTTTTTACAACCTTTGGCTACAATGAAGGGCTCTCGAATATCTCGGTTTTATCATTAACAGCTGATCACTTGGGGAATATCTGGATCGGCACAATGGCGGGTCTTTATTTTTTAAAGGAAAATGAATGGATCATCCGGTCAGTGCCAGGAACACATTATACACCCATAACATCAATTTTTGAAGATAGCGAGAGATCCCTTTGGGTGGGGACTATGTCAGACGGTTTGAAAAGAATATTTGCCGGCTTAAAGTCAGAGCTATCTGCAGAAAAGGGCCTCCCGGATAATTATATAAGGTGCCTTCTGATTGATAGGGATAATAACATCTGGATCGGAACCGATAAAGGCGGCTTGGTTCAATTAAAGAAGCCTCAGGTCAAAAACATCTCCAGAGAAAATGGACTTCCTGAGAATACCGTCTATACAGTGATGGAGGACAGCAAAGGTTTTGTCTGGGTGGGGACAAGAAACAGTGGCCTTTGCAAATTTAAAGATACTCAAATAAAAAAAACTTTCAATATAAGATCAGGTATATCTTCAAATAAAGTGCGGGCTCTGTTGGAGGATAGAAAGGGCGGTATTTGGATCGGGACTGAGGATAGAGGGATCAGTATTCTTCAGAATGGCCGGATCACCCAATTAAAATCTAATAACGGCTTGTATTCAAATAAGGTTAATGCATTTCTTCAGGATAAAGACGGAGTGGTCTGGATAGGAACAGACAAAGGGCTTAACAGATTCAAAGACGGAAAGATCGAGATCGTTAATAAGCCTAAGGGAATTTTAAATTGTTCTATCCAGGTCTTACTGGAAAGCAATAATGGATTTTTATATGTAGGGACAAATGAAGGGCTTTTCCAAGTATCCGGAAAAACAATGAAAACAATGAATATTTCGGATACAGAATCCTCTCTTGATGTTGCAGCTCTTTTCCAGGACAAAAATGGAGTTCTCTGGGTCGGAACAAATGGAAGCGGTCTGAAGCGGCTGGATGAGGGAAAAATTTTATCTTTCACAACTGAGGAAGGATTAAGGGATAATTATATTTTTTCAATAATAGAGAACAATAATGGGAATCTGTGGATGAGTTCAAACAAAGGAGTTTTTTATATAAATCCGAAAGGAATCAAAGAAGACACAAGCGGAAATGCCATTCATATCTTTGCAACATTTTTTGATGAAACAGATGGGATGTTTGGTTCCCAGTGTATAGGAGAGGGCCAGCCATCAGGATGGAAAACAGCATCAGGTAGACTTCTTTATCCCACAGGAAATGGAGTGGCCATTTTATACCCTGAAAACATTCCTGTAAGAACAACCTCTCCCGAAGTTTTCATTACTGATATTCGCTTAGACAATATTTCAATACAGGGCAAAAAAGACTCGGGACTTTTGCCTAAAAGTGAGATTGTTGAGTTTTTTTTCACAGCGCTTGATTTTTCGGCACCGGAGAAGCTGCACTTTCAGTACAAACTGGAAGGCTATGACAATGAATTCGTAAATCTGCCTTTTGGCTTAGAACGTTTTACCCGATACGTAAATCTTGATTCGGGGAAATACCGATTCATAGTCAAAGCATTCAACAACAATAAGATCTGGAGTGAAAAAGATGCCGTTTTTGAGTTTGAGATCCCCTTTCCTTTCTATCAAAAACCAATATTTTTAATTCTTTTGGGATTAATACTTTTTTCCCTTATGGGCCTTTTATTGTATATGAAACAACAGAAGAAAATTAAGAAACATAAGGACAAGTACAAAACACTGGCTGTTGATCCGGAAAGAGTGGAAGAGGTTTTACAAAAACTCCTTTTTCTTATGGAAAAAGAAAAGCTTTTTCTTGATCCCGGCCTCACTCTGAATAAGCTTGCAGGGAAGCTGAAAATTCATTACAACCACCTTTCCCGTATCATCAATGAAAAAATGGATTTGAGCTACAATGACTTTATAAATAAATACAGGATCCAGGAAGCAACAAATAAGCTGTCTGATCCTAAAGAAAAAGACAGTACAATATTGGATATTTTATACAATTCAGGATTTTACTCAAAATCTGTTTTTAACACTGCGTTTAAAAAATTCACTGAGCTAACCCCATCAGAATACAGAAAAAAACACCGATAGAAAGATAACAATCCTTCCCTTTTTTTCTTTTTTGGCGTTCTGAATTTCAATTTCAGACGACAATCTATTTAAATAAAAGTATATATCCACCATGCAAAAAAAAATTAAAAAGGAGAAAGAGAAAATGAAAAAAACAAAAACAATTGTGTTATCTGTAGTTTTTCTTTGCTTACTGGTCTCAACTGCACTTTTTTCTGCAACTGAAGAAACTTTGGATAAGTCCTTTGAAGCAAAAGATGAAGTCAGGTTCAAGCTGGTCCTGGGAGACTGTCAGTTGAAAAAAAGCACGGATGGCAGAATTCATGTCAACCTTGTTTACTCTTACAAAGCTGAAATTAAATTTGAACCGATAATGGAAATAAAAGGAAGCAGACTAATTTTAGAAGAGAAATATCGGGGAAAATCCAAAAATAACAATGGATATTCTAAATGGACTGTGGCTGTTCCTGATGAAATAGAGATAGACTTTGAGTCCGCAACCGGATCTCTTAATGTGGATGGATTAAATCTTGAAATAGAGGGAAGCACAGGAACAGGGGAGATCGAACTCAGTAATGTCAAAGGAGAATTTGACGTAAGTTCCGGTACCGGAAATGTGGATGTTAAAGATTCGGAAGGAGAATTTGAGGTAAGCTCGGGCACCGGAAATGTGGGTGTTAAAGATTCGGAAGGAGAATTTGAGGTAAGTTCCGGCACCGGAAAGGTGGATATTAATAACTCAAAAGGAAACTTTGAGGCCTCCAGCGGCACAGGAAATGTTAGAGCTGATGGGGTTACCTTAGATGATGAAGGCAATTTTAGCTCTGGAACAGGCGATGCGAAGGTTGTTTTTCCAGAAGGAACGGATTTTGAGCTAAATGTCAGTTCAGGAACCAATGATGCTGAATTAAATATGAAAGGAAAACCCATCGAAGGATATTTTGAGTTCAAATGCCATGCCAGAAGAGGCCGTATCGACTCTCCTATTAAGTTTGATGAAGAAAAAGAATATGAAGAAGGAGATCAGAAATACCTGCAGAAATCCTTCACAAAAGGAAATAAATCTATAAGAGTCTATATTAGTACCGGAACAGGAAAAGCAAAACTGATAAAGTAACTAGGGGAGAAAAAGCTGACCGGTGCCGTTGCTTCGATCCTGAGTCTGATTGTCGGCCTGGCCACTGGGGGGCATCTATCATTGAGAGCCGCCCGGGCCGATCCGATCGAATCCTTGCGATACGAGTGAATCTGAGGCGCATTTCGCTTTTTCTCAATCCGTATAACCAAGGTTGCTCCGCAGACCTGCCAAAAACCGCTCCGCCTCCTCCTGATCGCGGGATCGAATGACATGCTTGAGAAACTCGAGTCGTCCCGTCACCCGGTCCAGTTGCTCCATTGAATGGGGATTGAACAGGATCTCGGCCAGCAGGTGGTCGTCCTCTGCCAGCAGGCCCCGGGCGATCTCAAAGTGTTTGCGGAAGGTGGTGCCCGGTACCGCATCGGGATCCAGGCAGGCGGCGAAAACCAGGGTGGAGGCGAAGGGAAGCGTCAGGGAATAAGCGATTTTGCGGTCATGCTCCTCGAAACCGCATTCGAACATTTTTACTCCCAGGCGGCGGAAGATCCTCCGGAAAAACGCCATTCCCTTGGGATCCGAATCCGTGATAAACATCACGTTCTCATCCTTCAGGCTTTCGATATCGGCAAAAGTGGGCCCGAACATGGGATGAATCGACACGAAGCGGAATCCGCAATCCCGGTAGTAGCCCGGCAGATCCTCTTTGACCGAGGCCATGTCGGCCAACAGGCAATCCGGTTCCAGGAAGGGCTCTGCCGCCCGGAACACCGGTACCGTCTCGTGGATGCTGACCGTATTCAGCAGCAGTTCCGGCCGGAATTCACCCAGCCGGGCCACATCACTCAGAATCTGTACATCATCGAGACCACGAAGCCGTTCAGGATCGCGATCGAAAACTCTCAGGTCATGTTCCCCGGCCAAGATTTTATGGAACCAGCGGCCCATGTTTCCTGCGCCCATAATTGCAATTTTCATTTGTGCTCCTTGTAGCTGCCCAGATATTTCATCAATAGCGTCGCCTGTTCAATTTCTTTCAAGATACTTTCCAGATCTGCAATTCTGCCTGAGATCCGGAAATCACAGAAGAACAGGTGTTGGGCCGGATTGTCGCGGTCGGGAAAGGATTCGATTCGCGTCAAGTTGATGTTCCGGCGGGCGAAAATCTGTAAAACCCCGAAAAGCGCGGCCGGTTTATCAGGAACGGAGAATATCAGCGAGCATTTGTCCGCCTCATCGCGAGCTTCTTCTCGGCACAAGATCAGGAAACGGGTTAGATTGGGATCGCGGTCCTGAATGTCTTGCTTGATAATCTGGAGATGATAGAGTTCCGCGCACAGTCGTCCCGCAACCGCTGCCCTGGTCGGAGAGCGGTCCAGGGCCAGTTTGCGCGCGGCGCCGGCGGTATCATAATAGGACCGGGGGATCAGGTTGTGGCGGGACAGGAAATTCCGGCACTGCGCCAGGGCCTGAGGGTGGGAGTAGACCTCGCGGATCTCCCGGTAATTCGCGCCTGGGTCGGCCAGCAGGCAGTGCCGTACGGGCAGAACCACTTCTCCTGTCACCATCAGGGAGGTCTCCATCAACAAGTCATTGACCTCGGTGACGGCTCCCCCCAGAGAATTCTGGACCGGGACCAGCCCGAGGTCCAACCGCCCGTCCGCTAACGCCTGAAAAACATCAGCGAACTGGGGGCAGGGGATGGGGACCGCGGAAGGATCATACAGACGGGCCGCCTCTTCACCGTAGGCTCCGTGCTCCCCCGGAAATCCGATCAATCCGCCCGCCGTTTCCTGAAGAGAACAGCTCTGTTCGATGATCGACTCGAAAATCTGGATGACAAAATCCGGATTCAGCAGCAAGTGCGAGCCGCAGTCCTCTCGAAGATTGTCGAGCATGCGGTTTTCGCGATCCATGTCCCGCACCCCGTTCTTGAACCGGCGCGTCTGAAGAGACATCTCCAATCTCACTTGAAGATTTTTCAGGATGTCGCGGTCGAGGGAGTCGATCCGGCCGCGAATTTCTTCCAGGTGATCCGATACACGGTTCCCATTTTTATTCATTGCCGCCTCCGTCAGCTGCGGGCCGATGCTGGGGGCCCTCCATATAACTCCGCAAATCACGCACCTTGATCATCAACTCCGCAAAATCTTTCGGCAGCATAGCCTGCTCCTGATCGCTCAGCGCTTCCTCAGGCAAATCGTGAACCTCCACGATCAGGCCGGCGGCGCCCGCGGCCACCGCCGCCATGCTCATGGGCGGCACCAGCCTGGCCTTGCCGGTGGAATGCGTGGGATCGACGATCACCGGCAGATGGGTCAACTCCTTCAGGGCCGGCACAGCGCTCAGGTCAAGCGTATTCCGCAAGTAGGTGTCGAAAGTACGAATTCCCCGTTCGCACAGGATCACATCCGGATTGCCAGCATCCAGGATGTACTCCGCGCAGTTGAGCCATTCCGCCAAGGTGGCCTGCATGCCTCGCTTGAGCAGCACTGGTTTCCCACTCCGACCGACTTCCTTGAGCAGGGAAAAATTCTGCATATTGCGGGCACCGATCTGAAGAACATCCACATACTCGCACATCCAGGCCGCATCCCTGGGATCGAGCACCTCGGACACTACAGGCAAGCCTGTCTTCTCACCGGCTTGCGCCAAATATTTTAATCCCCGCAGGCCCAACCCCTGAAAAGCATAGGGGGATGTCCGGGGCTTGAAAGCCCCTCCACGCAGCATATCGGCTCCGGCGGCTTTTACGGCATACGCGATCCGCATTGTCCGCTCCTCACTCTCCACACTGCAGGGGCCGGCGATCACCACGAAATTTCGGCCGAATTCGATTCGGCCGACCTTGACAATCGTTTGGTTTCGGCCCTCCCGGGCCGCAAGTTTAATGGCATTCATTCGGTACACTCCTATCTGAATAAAACGTTAATAATCCAGGTTGAAAACTGGTGTTCAAGGCGATGAATCAGGCAACGAAGCGTGTTCGAAAATCTACCGACGGTCCGGTGCCTGAAAACGAGATTGGCGGGGGTATGGATATTATTTTGGACGCTTAGCGCCCAAAATAAAAGTAGCTGGAGCGGTACAGAGCGGAAGAAACGGTCGCGGGTGCGTCATATGCTCTGTTACTCATGGCTACGGTTGATTAAAACAGAAAATCAAGCCGCTGTCAAGCAGAAAAGTTTTCCAGAATTATTCAAGGCTAACTTTATTTACTACTCTGATATCCGCTGAAGAGCTCCCTACCATAATATTAAAATCACCTGGCTCCACTATCCATTCCTTTGCTTTTGCATCATAGAATGAGAAAGCATCTTTTCCAAGGGTAAAGGTTACTGTTTTTTTTTCGCCTGGTATAAGGGATATTCGTTTAAATTGTTTGAGCTCTTTAAGCGGGCGGACAACAGAGCAGTATTCATCCTGAACATACAATTGCACTACTTCGTCACCCTCTCGGCTTCCCGTATTTTTTATATCTACCGAGACTGTTGCAGAAGAGGAAGAAGTTGGCTTGACCTTTAAATCGGAATACTTAAATGCAGTGTAGCTTAATCCATGCCCAAACGGCCACAGCGGCTCTGCTTTTGACTTAAAATACCTGCCTGGACGGCCTGCCCGTATCATATTATAATAATTTGGTACTTGACCGACATTTTTAGGGACGGTCATAGGCAGCTTGCCTCCCGGATTGATTTCCCCAAACAGGACATCCGCAACCGCATTTCCGGTTTCCTGTCCTAAATACCAGCCGTCAAGAATCGCCGGAACATGGTCTTTGATCCATTCAATAGCAAGGGGCCGCCCATGCAGCAGGATAACAACTACAGGTGTGCCGGTGGCATAGACTGCTTCAACCAATGCCTGCTGTTGTCCCACGAGACTCAGATCATCCCGGTCTTCATTCTCTTTACACGTGATTTCATTCCCTCCGATAACGACAACTGCCACATCCGATTTCCGGGCAATTGCCACAGCTTCATCAATGTTTTCTCGGTCAAAATCTTCAATACTTACCCCCTCTGCATAGAGTACTTTTGTTTTATCACTCACATGGTTTTTGATGCCATCAAGAACAGAAACAAAATAGCGGACTTCAGGGGTTGAATAACCGCCCAGCAGCTCTTCAGCTGCATTAGGTCCAATAACTGCGATCCTTCTCAATTTTGTCTTATTAAGGGGGAGGGTATTGTTTTCATTCTTTAAGAGAATGACAGCTTTGCGCGCTACTTCAAGAGCCATTTTATTGTGGGCAGGGTCGTTTAAGACCTCCTTGAAATTTTTTCGGGGATTTGTGAGACGATCGAGTTGATTGAAATAATCACCACCCAGGTCACGGCCGCGAATTGAATCAGCATAGGTAACTTCTTTGTAATCAGTTTTGCCTTTATCTCCGGACAACTCATAATCCTGCCAGGTAACAACCTCTCTGCCATCATCAAATAAACCGAGTTTAAACTTGGCTCGCAAAACGTTTTTAACAGCGTTATCAAGAAGGGCAGCCGGGATAGAACCACTTTTTACGCCTTTTACAAGCGGGGCGCCGTATGCACGTCCGCTATCCCACGACCGCTCCCAGGCCAATTCTGTATCAACCCCTGCTTCTAAGGAAAGCCGGGCAGCTTCAGTCCATGTCTTTGCAACGCGCATAAATTCCATCAGGTTGAAAATATCATTATTGTCGGAAACAACCAAACCGTCAAAGCCGTATGTATCTCTGAGGATATCATCCATAATATGCTTATTTGCATGACAGGGAACGCCATTAAGGCTGTGGTGGGCAGGCATGATGCTGCCCACATGTGCTTCTTCAACTGCGGCTTTGAAGGGCGGCAGATGTATTTCATGGAGGCTTCGTTCCGATATATCAAATGCAGATCCATTCAAACCGGCAATCGGTTCCCCATCTGCAACAAAATGCTTGGCTGTTGCCATAATATGGTTTTTATCAAAACGCTGTTCCCCAGTGCCTTGTACTCCTTTAATAAATGCAACGCCGATCCTGGAAACAAGGTAGGGGTCTTCTCCGTAACTTTCTTCTGTTCTGCCCCAGCGTGGATCTCTGGCAATTCCCAGCATAGGTGAATAAACATGATGCACTCCCAGCGCCCGGGCTTCTTTAGCAATAATGGTTGCCATCTCTTCAATAATATCCGGATCCCATGTGCCTGCCAGAGCTATTGCCATAGGAAAACTAGTTGTATATGGCAAACAAATGCCGTGGAGTGCCTCTCCCGCCTGCATATGGGGGATACCCAGCCGGACGTTCGCGTTTGGGAAAAATGAAGCCAATTGATGTGCTTTTTCTTCAATCGTCATTCTCGAGAGGAGATCATTTACCCGCTTTTCAAGTGCGAGTTCAGGATTTTTGTATGGAGGTATTTCTTGAGAGAATCCTCTATGTATCCCGGACAGTAATATGCCTAAAACCACCCATATTTTTATATATCTTGTAAATAATTTTCTCTCAATCATTATTATCTCCAAACTTATTTAACCTGAACTATACATAAAAAATGGTGATGTTTTTATTATCAATTTCTTTTTAGCAATGGGCAAGATTTTTTTAAGGATGATTATTGAAACTGTTTTATTGTTTAATTTTTAATTTTAATCGCCATTTCTTTACCCTCCGGGCGAGCCGATCTTACCGCATCTGCTTCGTTACAGGGTACTTGCGGTGAAGGACCACAGCTTCGCACCCTGTGCCTCGCATCTGCGGCAACTTCGACTCGTGATAATCCAGGTTTAAAGTAGAGTTCCCAGAAACTGGACTGTCCTTTGTCCTTACAAAGATTGACTGGTTTTCCATCTTTGAACACCATCATTAATTTTCTGAGATTTGATATATTATCCAAGGGATTATCTTTGACTACAATCAAATCAGCGATTTTTTCTCTTTCAATGGTACCAAGCTTCTCCAGGACACCACACATTTCTGCACAATTTCTCGTGGCAGCAATTAGTGCCTGCATTTCAGTCAATCCTGACAAAACAAGTTGCTCAATTTCTAAAATACCGAGTTCTCCCAGCGGATTCGAGTCGCTTCCACTAAGAATCTTTACCCCTGCTTTAGCTGCTTTGACGATGATCTCCCGGTGTCTTGCTGCCTCTCTCTGAGGTCTCTCATCGGCCTTGGCTACTAAAATCCTTCCCTCTACAACATCTTTTTCATCAGAGAATCCCAGTTTCGCCAGCCTTTCTTCGCGCTCCCGAATATATTCTTCACTCAGATTACACACAACTGTGGGACACAAAAATGTGCCCTTTTCAGCCATAAGTTGAATAGTTTCATCGGATATCATTGTTCCATGTTCAATGCAGTCAATCCCTGCTACAACTGCCCTATGCGCACTCTCTCCTCCGGAATGGGCAGTTACCTTTAGCCCATGTTTATGGGCAAGCTCAATTATTGTGGCCATCTCATCAGCTTGGAGAGGAGGAGCAAAAATTTTTACAAAATCAATTCCTCTTGCTATATTTTCCCGCACAGCCTTCCGTATTTCATCTGGTCCATCTGCGTAGATCTCAACAGGCCAGTCAGGTTCCAAGGGATTTCCTTGGGA
>CBFDDY010000031.1:0-13891 GCA_965603705.1 uncultured bacterium
CCCGGTCTCTGTCAGCATTAGCCTCATATTGGGTGGCTTCAAGTTTAAGCAGGAAATCTCCGGCTTTTACCAGCTGCCCTTCTTTGACGCCGATCATAATTATTCTGCCCATAATGTGGGCACTGATATTTACGTTTTTTTTGGGTTTCACTTCTCCTGAGGCAGAGATGATAGATACCAGCTCGTGGGTTTTGGTTTTTTCAACATAGACTTTTATTGATTTTTCTCTTTGACTCGTAATGTTGACGATTATTATTGCTGCCAGAAAAGCCAGTACTGCTATTATGATTATTGGTTTCTTCTTTCGTTTAAAAAAACTTTTTTTCTCAGTCATGTTAGTCCTCTATCCATAATATTTTTAGTATCATATTATACTACGTTATTTAAAGCAAAAGGTTCAAAGTTAAGTAACCTGAATATGTCAGGGTAAATAGATAATTGCACTTAGGATGAATAGTTGGTAATATAGAAAAATAATGAGCCGGAAAGAATATCTGAAAAAAGCGAAACAAGCCACCCCAGAAGCGAGAGAAATGCTGAAAGCAAATATAGATTCAAACTGTGAAATTTCATTTAAGGGCGGGGTGGATGTTTTTTAAAACGATGAATAAAAAATATACTATTTTTCTTTTGGTAATAGTTCTTATCTTGGTGGCCTTATCAACCTCAGGGAGCCAAGAAGTAAAACGGATGGGCCTTGATCCGGAAAGAATATATAGCATTTTGGTTCCTGCTAATAATCATTGGACAGATACAGGTTTTGATGTAAAAGGAGGAGAGGAGATTTATTTCCGTGCTTCCGGCGCCATTTCGCTACAACAGGGAAACCCGGTTGCATTTCCCAGCAGTCCGGATGGCCTTGATCTGAAAACGGTGCAACAGCCGCTTCCGGAAGAGAACATCGGGGCATTAATCGGGAAGATTGTGCTTTTATTGTCGGTTGAGGTGGATGAAGAGACGGGAGAGGAAACAAGGAATGAGATCATCCGTGAGTTCTATATTGGCAAAAACAAAAGGTTTGCTATGCCTATTGACGGCAGATTTTATTTAGGAATAAATGAACTGGTTGTTGCTGATAATTCCGGAGAGTATAGAGTTGAAATGCAGTTACTTGATTCATAAAAATTGCCAATGATGTACTCAAAAAAAATGGTGGGGGAAATCCCTGTCTTTCGAAGGGAATTAGCAGTATCCAGGCCAGAATGAAAAATCCAGGTTTGTTATTTCCGGCCGGCTTTTTTTCTGTTCAGAAATTTTTCTAAAAATTGGATATTATAATCCCCTTTGCGAAAATTTGAGTTTGAGAGAATATCCATATGCAGCGCTAGATTAGTTTGAATTCCGACAACAGTAGTCATCTCAAGCGCGGTTTGCATTTTTTTGATAGATTCTGCCCTTGTGCGGGAATGAACGATGATTTTTGCTACCAGTGAATCATAATCCGGGGGAATATCCCATCCCCTGTAGGCAGCGGAGTCGACCCTGATTCCCTGGCCGCCAGGAAGGACGAGGAAATCGATCTTTCCAGGAGAGGGGATGAAAGTTTCAGCATTCTCAGCATTGATCCGGCATTCAAGGCTATGGCCGTTCATTTTTAGATTTTGCGGGAAAGAGAGCTTGTTGCCGGCCGCTATTTTTATCTGTTCCTTGATAAGGTCAATTCCATACACCATTTCTGTGATAGGATGTTCAACCTGAACCCGGGTATTTACTTCCATGAAATAATAATTTTTTTGCGAATCTACCAGAAACTCAAAAGTGCCTAAACTTTGATAGTCAACAAAGTCAGAAGCATCTTTGACTGCTTTAATGAGCTTCTTTCTGATTTTTTCATCTAAAAATGGAGAGGGGGTCTCCTCAATGACTTTCTGATGTTTTCTCTGTACGGAACATTCCCGTTCTCCGAAGGCGAGGCTGTTGCCTTTGCTGTCTCTGATAACTTGAATTTCGATGTGGCGGGCATCCTCGATATATTTTTCCATATAAAGAGAAGGATCTCCAAAAGCTGCCTTTGCTTCATGTTGAGCTATGGAATACATTTCTTCAAGATTTGTGGCTGAACGGATGATCCTCATTCCTTTTCCACCTCCGCCGGATGATGCTTTTAAAATTACCGGATATCCGATATTTTTTGCGATTTTTTGGGCGTCATGAGAATCTTCGATATTTTTTTCTGAACCGGGAGTGATAGATAGCTTGGCTTTTTTCATCTTCCGGCGGGCTTGGCTTTTATCTCCCAGGGTCCTCATGGTATCAGCGGAGGGTCCGATAAATGATATCCTCTCTTGGCTGCAGATTTCCGGGAACCTAGGGTTTTCTGCTAGGAAACCGTATCCTGGATGAATAGCATCTGCTTTTTTTATTGCTGCAGCGCTGATAATATTGGGAATACTCAGATAGCTTTCTGAAGCCTTGGCCGGGCCGATGCAGACTTTTTCATCTGCCAACATTGTATGGAGAGCCTCTTTATCTGGCTCTGAATAGACGGCAACGGTTTTAATTCCCAGCTCTTTGGCGGAGCGAATAATTCGTAGAGCTATTTCACCTCGGTTTGCAATTAATATTTTTGTAAACATAGTTATTTTGTTTTTATGGAAAACAATTTTTGTCCATATTCAACTGGTTTCCCGTTTTTTATGAAAATTTTCTCGATAATACCATCAATATCTGATTCGATCTCATTCATCAATTTCATAGCTTCAATTATGCAAAGGGTTTGGTTTTTATTTACGGAATCTCCTGTATCTGCAAAGGGGGGGGAAGAGGGATCCGAGGCACGGTAGAAAGTCCCAACCATAGGTGAGGTGATGTAATGGAGATCATCATTGAGTTTGGTTTTAGGAGGCTCAGGTTGCTGTCCGGACTCAGTAGATTCGGAAACGGCTGGAGCGTTTTCTATAATCTGGATCTGTGATATCGGTTGGCTGATCTTTATTTTTAACCCCTCAACTTCGATTTCAAAATTGGATAGGTTCTTCTTTTTAGTGAGATCGATAAGTTTTTTGATCTCTTTATAATCAATTTTGGATTTCATTTATATTCTCCCTGGCTAGAAGGAACAAAATTATTTAAATTTCGGAAAAACAGTAATACCTTAATCACTTGGCCATAAAAAGTCAAGGTCATCCCTTGTGACAGCAGTTATCCAGTTTTCTATTTACCATTTACCATTTACTTAGTATTATGTGAATAAAAAATTATTTATGAATAGTTCAGGTTGAGTTACTAAGGAGAATGCAATGTTAGATCAATTATCCGACCGCCTCCAAAAGGTGATGAAATTTTTACGAGGGGAAGGGAAGATAACAGAAAAAAATATGGATGAGGCCTTAAAGATGATGCGCATGGCATTCTTGGAAGCTGATGTTAATTATAAAGTAGTTAAAGAATTTGAGTCAGAAATAAAGGAAAAGGCGTTAGATAAGCGTGTGCTAGAAAGCCTGACTCCGGCCCAGCATGTTATAAAGATTATAAGAGATGAGTTGACAGGAATTTTAGGGGAAAAGGACAGTCACCTCAATTTTTCGAGTATCCCCCCCTCTATTTTTATGCTGGTTGGACTGCAGGGAACTGGTAAAACAACAACCTGCGGAAAACTGGCCCAGTTTGTTTCAAAGAAAAAAAAGAACCCTTTATTGGTTTCATTTGATTTAAAAAGGCCGGCTGCACAGGAGCAGTTGGAGATTATTGCCCGGACACTTGACCTGGCATTTTATAAATTATCTGGCATCCAAATCTCTTCGCCTAAAAAAGCACTTAAAGAAGTTGTGGAATTTGCTCGGGAAAATAACCATGATCCGCTTATCGTTGATACTGCCGGCAGGCTACATGTGGATGAGGAACTTATGGAAGAACTGCGGATGGCAAAAGATATTCTTTGCCCGGATGAGACAATATTTATCGGTGACTCAATGACCGGCCAGGATGCGGTCAGGAGTGCTCAACAATTTGAAGAAAAGATCAAGCTGACTTCGATAATTCTTACTAAACTTGATGGGGATGCAAGGGGAGGCGCGGCCTTGTCCATTGTATCTGCTACAGGAAAACCAATAAAATTTGTAGGGGTGGGAGAGAAGCTTGACAAAATCGAAGTCTTTCATCCCGACCGTATGGCTTCCCGGATCATGGGAATGGGAGATGTATTAAGCCTTATTGAGAAAGCAGAGAATGAAACCGATATCAAAGAAGCAGAAGAGCTGGCCCGGAAGCTGAAAAAAAAGGAATTTAGTTTTGATGATTTTAAAAAACAATTGATACAGATAAAGAAAATGGGCTCTATGTCACAGCTTTTGAGGGGGCTTCCGTCTGGAGGGATGTTCAAAAATATTTCAAATATCCAAGTCGATGATAATAAAATCCTATATTTTGAAGCAATAATAAATTCGATGACATCAGAAGAAAAAGATAATCCTAAGATAATAAATGGAAGTCGCCGTTCGCGGATTTCTAAAGGAAGCGGAAGACCAGTTTCCGAGGTTAATCAATTATTAAAACAGTTTAATGAGATGAAAAGGATGATGAAAAAATCGCAATTCCAAAAAATGCTTTCATCCTTTCCATAAAATTCAGCAACACCAGGAAAAATAGAGAAAACAGGAAAACCAGTGGCAGTTAGCAGTCATTTTAACAATGAAGCAATAGAACAATGATTCTTGCTTAAGGCTCAGATGCTTAGAAAACGAGGGGGCTTCGGGAACTAAATCAGTTGACTTATTTGCCGATTTTCGATATTATTTACGGCAGACTATATTGGAGAGAAACGGATAAATTATGCTAACATTACGACTTATGAGACTTGGGGCAAAGAAAAAGCCATTTTATCGAGTTGTTGTAATTGATTCGAGAAGGCCTAGGCAAAGTAAAACCAAAGAGATATTAGGTTATTATGATCCTTTAAAAGAACCCCCGGATATTAATGTAAATATGGAAAGAGCTAATTATTGGATAGAGAAAGGAGCGCAAGCTTCAAAAACAGTTCAGTCTCTCATGCAAAAAGTTTCTGTGAGGGAGAAAAAATCCGCATAATAAGACTTAAAGGAGGTTACAGTGCAAGAACTTGTTGAATTGATTGCAAAAGCATTAGTTGACAGTCCTGAACAGGTTGTAGTTTCTCAATTAGAAGGGGAACAGACAACGATTCTGGAACTCACGGTTGCTCCTGAAGATTTAGGCAAAGTAATAGGAAAACAAGGAAGGACAGCAAGAGCAATCAGGGTAATCCTTGGTGCAGCTGGGATGAAATTGAAAAGGAGATTTAACTTAGAAATCATCGAGAAGTAATAATTTGATAAAAGTAGGTGATGTAGTAAAAAGTCAAGGGAGGAAAGGCGAGATAAAGGTCAGGTTGTACTTAGGGCATCCTGAAAAGCCTTTTTTTTTTAAGGCTATCTCTTAAAATAAGAGGCAGAACAGAAGAATTTACAGTAGAATCACACCGCAGTTTTAAGGATTTTCACATCATAAAGCTGAAAGGAATTGATTCTATCTCCGAGGCAAAGAAATTTGTCGGTTCTGAAGTTCTAATCCGGGAGGAGAGTTTGTTACCTCTGGAAGAAGGGGAGTTTTCCTCACATCAGATTAGAGGCCTTTCTGTGGAAACTAAGGAAGGCATAAAGCTTGGGATGATCAAGGAAATAATGCCTGCTGGGGGAAGCGAAATATTAATTATGGAATATAAGGGGAGAGAAGTCCTGATTCCTTTTGTTCAGGGAATTTGCCGGGAGATAGATCTTGAGGAAAAGAGGATTATTATTGACCCCCCCAAGGGCCTTTTAGATTTGAATGAGATTTGATATAATTACGATATTCCCTCAGATGTTTGGGAGTATTTTTTCCGGAGGAATAGTAAAAAAAGCTATAGATAAGGGATTTGTTAACTTGAAAGTACATGATTTGAGGGATTATACCTCCGATAAACATAAACAGGTGGATGACCGCCCATATGGAGGAAGTCCGGGGATGGTATTAAAGCCTGAGCCGCTTTTTACTGCAATTGAAAGATTAAAGGGTGAAAATCCCGATCCTGTTTACTTGATGTCTCCCCAGGGAAGCCCGTTTACTTCCCGGATGGCGGAGCAAATGGCTGAAATACCGCGGATGATTTTAATTTGCGGCAGGTATGAGGGTGTCGATGAAAGGGTTATTCAGCACCTGGTGACAGATGAAGTATCAATCGGGGATTATGTGTTGACCGGGGGAGAACTTGCGGCAGCAGTAATAATTGATGCGGTATCCCGCTTTATTCCCGGGGTTGTAGGTAAGATGGAATCGGTAAGAAGAGACTCTTTTTTTTCAGGAATATTTGATTATCCTCAATATACGCGCCCTCGTGAATATAAAGGAAAAAAAGTTCCAGAAATATTATTTTCTGGAAATCATAGGCGGATAGAGGAGTGGCGCAGGAAAAAAATGCTGGAAAAGACCTGGAAACAAAGACCAGAATTATTAAACGAGATTGTTTTATCTCCAGAGGAAAAGAAAATACTGGAAGAAATAGGATTAAAGGAAGGCAAAAATAATGAATCTAATTGAATATGTACAAGAAAAACAGTTAAAAAAAGATATTACTCCTTTTAATGTCGGAGACACTGTTAAAGTTCATGTAATTATCAAAGAAGGGGAAAAAGAAAGAATTCAAATTTTTCGCGGCGATGTGATTGCAAAAAAAGGGGGTGGCGCTGGGGAAACGTTCATAGTCAGAAAGATTTCTTTTGGTGTTGGGGTTGAAAGGATTTTTCCTCTTCATTCTAAAATGATAAGAAAAATTGAGGTCATAAGACATGGCAAAGTCAAAAGAGCAAAATTGTATTATCTCCGTAATTTAAGAGGCAAGGCAACTAGATTAAAAGAAGCTCGGTAGCTCTGCCTTATAGACAGCTTAAAGATTTTTGTAAAGGCTAAAAAGAGAGTATTTTTTAAAAGTTTTTTGGGCTCGTGAGGATGGGGATGCCTGATTTTAAAATAGAAAGAAAGATTCTAAGCCAGGGCTACAAGAATATTGCAGGCTTGGATGAGGCGGGCAGGGGAGCTCTGTTTGGTCCTGTAGTCGCTGGAGCTGTGATGTTTCCCTCCTTACTCATATCGGCTAAAAC
Organism: uncultured bacterium; assembly: GCA_965603705.1. Classification (GTDB taxonomy): domain Bacteria; phylum Acidobacteriota; class Aminicenantia; order Aminicenantales; family Aminicenantaceae; genus JAUVXM01. The sequence goes on from CBFDDY010000031.1 coordinate 7,092, forward strand.
TCAGGGGTGGGTAAAGGAGATTAATGACTCAAAACTTCTCTCCCCTAAGAAAAGAAAAAATGTATTCAGGTCAATAATGATTCATGCTTGCGGAGTAGGATATGGATTTGCTTCTAATACTGAGATTGAAAAGGATAATATTTATTGGGCATCTTTAATGTCGATGAAAAGAGCAGTAAAAAATTTATCTGTGAATCCTGATTTTGTTTTAGTTGACGGATTTGAGCTTAATGATGTAGATTATCATCATGAAAGAATTGTTAAAGGAGATAAAAAGAGTTATTCGATTGCCGCTGCATCTATAGTCGCTAAAGTGATTAGGGATGAAATGATAGTTCAGTTAAGTAAGATTTATCAAGGATATTCACTTGAAAAAAATAAAGGATATGGAACAAAAGAGCATTATTTGGCTTTGGAAAGATTCGGGCCGACTTCTTTACATAGGAAGACTTTTAATCTTGTATATAATAAAAAGTAAATGATAGAAAACAATGACCGGGAAAGAATTGAAAGCCTGGCAATAAAACATGTAAAACGCGGGAAAATAAATGATGCAATTACTGAATACAGAAAATTATTATCTGGAGATGAACAGGATATTTCAATAAGAACGATAATTGGCGACCTTTTTGCTAAATCAGGCCAGAAAGATAAAGCGGTTAAAGAATTTTATAAGATTGCAGACTTTTATGAGAAAAAGGGATTGTTTTCAAAAGCGATCGCTATTTTAAAAAAAGCAAATCGGCTGGACCCTGATAATATCAAATTTGCCGGGAAATTGGCTGATTTATATCAGGATCAGGGATTTACTTCTGAAGCAAAATCTGAATATTTAAAGCTTGTTAAGAGCTTAGAAAAGGAAAAAAAGACAAAAGAAGCAATCAAGATATATGTAAAACTGCTTGATATGATTCCCCAAGACATGGATATCCGGATTGATCTGGCAGAACTCTATAAAAAAGAAGAACAAATTGAAGAAGCTGTAAATGAACTTAATAATGTTGCTGAGTATAAAATAAAGAAAAATAATTTTGAAGCAGCCCAGAAAACCCTTTCCGATGCTATGAAACTTAATGAGAACTATCCTAGAACCTTGATCAATATGATTGTGATTTTTAAGCAGAAGAATAAGAAAAAAGAAGCTCTGGAATTGATAAATAAGATCCTTAAAAAAGATGAGGGGAATATTGAAGCCCTAAATTTATTGGGGAATTTGTATTTGGATGATAAAAAATACAAGGAAGCTGAGGAGGTTTATTCCCAGATTATTTCTCTTAAGCCTAAAGATGTTGAGGCGAGCATCAACCTCGGAAGGATTTTTGTTCAGAAGGGGAAACTTGATGAAGCGTATGAAGTATATGAACCTCTGATAGATACTTTAATAAGGAAAAACAAAGAAGATAAGGCTGTCGGGCTGCTCGGGCTGATCCTGGCAGAAAAAAAAGCGCATATCCCTTCGCTTGAGAAGTTGGCATCTCTGTTCAGAACTAAAGCTCAAAAAGAAAACCTTGAAATTGTCAATCAAGTCATTTTGGAGGAATACAAAAAACTGAATTTGAAGGAAAAAATGTTGACTGTATTAAGAGAATTAGTTGATACTTTTCCTGAGAATGAAGATTACTACGATGAGTATAAAAAGATGAGACGGGATTTTGGGGAACTTGATGATGACGTTTATGAGAAAAAAGCTGACTTGAGTGTTAGTGAGGTTAAAGAACTGGTAAACGCAACTTTGGCAAAGGTTGATTTGTATCTTGAGCAGGGATTAATACGAAATGGGAAAAGAATTCTGGATAACCTGAGATTGAGATTCCCAAATGAGAATGAAATCAATGAAAAATTTAAGGAGATAAAAAAAATATCTTCGAAGATACGTGGGGATGAGATTGCAGAGCGCATTGGGAAGGTGAAAGAGAAAGAGAGTCAAGTAATAGATAAAATTCCTGATACTTCAAAAGGAGGCGAGGTTCAAGAAGATAAAATTTCTTCAGCAGATATTTTTGCTGAAACAGATATAATCCCCATGGATTCTTTGGAGAACGGAGAGAGGGAATATTTTGATCTGTCCACTATTATTGATGAGGAATCGGAAGCGATTAATAGTATTATTAATTATCAAATTCGGGGAGATACTACAATTGTTGAAAAAGCACTTTCAGATATTGTCTCTGATTTCAGAAATGCGCTGGAAGAAAAAGTTGATAAAGATAATTATGAAAGCCATTATAACCTTGGAATTGCTTTTCTTGAGCAGGAGCTATTTGATGAAGCTATTGAGGAGTGTAAGCTTTCAGCCAGAAGCAAAGAACTCGAGGTTGATAGTTTTAGTATAATCAGTTTTTGTTACAGGAAGAAGCAAAATTTCAAGGAAGCCTTAGATTGGATTGAAAAGGCAATGAAACTTGCAGAACATGATTCTTCTCAATCACTTGCCCTTAAATATGAACAAGGCTCTCTGTACGAGGCAATGAATAAAGGCCAAAAGGCCTTAAAAGCCTTCCAAGAGGTGAAGAAATTGAATGCTGAGTATAGGGATGTAAAAATAAAAATTAAAGACCTCGAAAAGCAGTAATAAAATTAAATTCAGGTTTGTCTGCAGGTTACGGGCTGGCATGGATATGGGTAAATCCCTGTCTTTCAAAGGGACTTAACCGTATCCATGCCTCCAAATTTAAATTCAAATTTAACAATAAAAATTACAAGCTCTGTATTTGTGAGAAAAATTGCTATATCTATTCGTTGTTTATACTGATAGGAATTTAAGAGCCTGGATTATTTCAGAAAAATGAATGTAATAATTAAAGACGGGAACAACTGTTTTAGTGCTAAATGGCGGCTGATCGGAAATAGTGAATCTCTTAAAGATGTTTTAGGTTTGATAAACAAAGTCAAAGCTACAACAGCCCCTGTTTTCATCAGTGGAGAAAGTGGGACAGGAAAGGAACTTGTGGCCAGGAATATTCATCTGGCCGGACAAAGAAAGAAGGCTGCTTTTATTGCAATAAATTGTGGGGCAATGCCTGAAAATCTGCTGGAGAGTGAATTATTTGGTTATACTAAGGGAGCTTTTTCAGGAGCTGTGACGGACAAGCCTGGCCTTACTGAAGCAGCTTCCGGGGGGACTTTGTTCCTGGATGAAATAGGAGACCTTTCGCTTTCTTTACAAGCAAAATTCCTCAGGCTTCTTCAGGAAGGAGAAATTAGACGTATTGGAGAAAATAGAACCCGTTCCATTGATGTTAGGTTTATCAGTGCTACTAATAAAAACATTGAGGAGGAGGTTTTGAAGGGTAATTTTCGGGAAGACCTGTATTACCGTCTTAAGATTATTACGATTAAAATAAACCCTTTGAGAGAGAGAAATAAAGATATTCCCCTACTTATTAAGCACTTTATTAATAAACATTCCAGAGAAATAAGCAGTGATAAAATTGAGGTGGGTTTTAAGGCATTAGAACTCCTTCTGAATTATCCCTGGCCGGGCAATATCCGGGAACTTGAAAATGAGATTCGAAGATGGTTGGTGTTAAATAGCAACTCTTGCCTTATGAAAGCTGAAGATTTATCTTCGCGGATAAACCAGCGAAAACTCAGCTATAATAATCCGGATAACGGATTTTTTCAGGCAAAGGCTGAGTTTGAGAGAAGGTTTTTAAATCAAGCGTTGGTCAAGTTTGACTATAATCGAACCAGGACGGCAGAGGAGATTGGTATCAGCCGCCAGGGGCTTTTTAAACTGATAAAAAAACACCGGATAAAAATGCCAGAATAACCGTTTCTATTTTACTTGCTTGAGCTAGTTTTTTTTGATAAATTGTTGATGATGGAAAAAAAAGCGCTAGAGGAAAAAGTAAAAGTTTTAAAGATCACTTGCCCTGTATGTAAAATTTTATTCTGGATAGATGCTGAATCAGGAGAAGTCATTAAAACGGAAAAAAGAAAAAAGAAAAAAAGTTCTTTGGATGAGCTGCTTTTAAAAGAAAAAAAGAAAAAAAGCGAGGCCGAGCGCAGATTTGACACTACTTCTGCAATGGAAAAAGAAAAACGAAAAGAAGCGCAAAAAAAATTTGCAAAAGTTTTTTCTGATATAAGTAAAAACTCTGAATAATAATCAGCCCTAACTATTCTGTGTGTTTTCGTATCAACTGACCTGATTCTTGCTTAATGTTCAGACTTTTTCTTTTAGAACCTAGCCAGGACATCGGAATTTATTTTTGTAAATAATTCGTAATTTGTTTTTACACCAGTTTTTTCACGCAACTTCATATAGTACGATTGAAAGAACTTGTTCTTTTTTACTTCTAAAAAGTTTTTTCCTGTCTCCTTTCTGTTGTTTTCGAAATCATCCCGGGTGACCTCTTTTCTGTCAAGCACATGTAATATAATATAGCCGTCATTATAATTGATAGGGTCACTGATTTCATTTAAGGGAAGGGAAAAAGCAAGCTTATCTACTTCAGGATTTTCTCCTATTACACTGAGATATTGCTCTCTTTGGTGTTCTTCAGCTGTTTTGTATTCGAGTTCATATTTTTCGGCGATCTTTTCAAAGTCCTGCCGCTTAAGTTCATTTTTAATGGATTTGGCTTTTTCCAGGGCTATACTCTCTTTTTTCTTAAGGTTAAAATCCTCTAGAACGCTGGGTTGCACTTCTTCGAACTCTGCTGGCCGGGCCGGTTCTGTTTTTTGTAATTGTGCCAGTCCTAGTCCATTAATAGTGATGATCTGGGCGAAGCTCTCTTTGTCTTTGAGCTGAAAAAGGTTCCGGCTGAGAGTCCCGGACGGGTCGATATCTTCTAGGGGATCGCCTGCTTTAAGGGCCCCTGTACTTCTGATCTTATATCCCATTTTTTGGGCTGCTACATCAAGATTGTTTTCTTTCTTTGCCTTTTTTTCAAGTTCCGCAATCTGCCGGCCTGCCAGATTTATTGCTTTTTGGTCTTTAAGGATTTCTATGACCTGATTTTTCACTTCTGCCAGGGATTTCTGAACCGCCGCTTGCTTTTGAGTTGTCTTTGTAATGGAAATTCCATCTTCCAACTCCAAAAGGCCGGATACTTCGCCTTGAGCGAGGCTTTTTATTATATCCTGTTCCTGCTGGGATAGCCTTTTCCATTCGTAAAGACCCCAGTCACCGTTTTCCTCAGCCTTTTCATCTTTTGAATTGGACTGAGCCAGTATTCCGAAAGCTTCACCCTGGTTGATCTTGTCCAGAATGTTTTGTGCTTCTGCCTTAACAAGGTCTTTTTCCTTGCTTTCATAGGGCAGGAATATCCGGCTGGCTGCTATTTTTTCAGGTTCTGTGAACTGTGATAGATTATCCTCATAGTGCTTTTCTATTTCAGTATCGATCAGCTCGACCTCCTCTTTTAGTTCTTCGGTTTTGAAGAATAAGTAATCTGCGGTTCTTTTTTCAGGCACTTCATATTTTTCCCGGTTTTCAGCAAAGAACTGCCGAAGTTTACTAGAGCCGGGTTCTTCTTTTAATTCCATTTTGCTGTTTTCGATCAGGATATATTCGAGCTTGGCACTTTCAGTGGTGGTTTTATAATTTTCCCAAAGTTCTTCCTCAGAAGCCGCTATTCCGGCTGTAAGGACTAGGATTGTTTTTTGGATGACTATATCATTTATTAAACTTGTTTCAAATTCAGAAGGGGAAATACGGTTCCAGTCTAAGATTTGCTTATATTCATCAAAACCGACAAAGTTCCCGTCTTTTTGAAAAGCCGGGAAACTTTTGACTTTTTCACTTATTTCCGCATCCGATGCTCTGATACCCAATTCTTCTGCTTTTTGGCTAAGGATCGTTCTCTGAATTATCTGTTCCAATACCTGCTGGGGTATATTAAGCTGTTGGATGAAATTTGCATCCAGCTCTTTATAATCCTCCTTAAACATTTCCAGTCTCTGTCTCAGATTTTGGATATACGTATCAGCGGATATTTTTTTCTTTCCAATAGTAGCGATTGTATTTGAATTGCGGGATTCTCCCAAGCGTCCTGCTCCTCCCCAAACTGCAAATATTGAAATGATAAATGCAATAATAACACCCCAGAGAACCGGGGCTAATGATTTTAGATTTTTTCGCATTGATTTTAACATTAGTTCACCTCGAATCGTTTCCTATGTATACTTATTCCTTCAGTAAATGCCGCGCGATTATTAAGCGCTGAATTTCTGATGTGCCTTCATAAATTGTGAGGACCCTTGCGTCTCTATAGACTTGTTCTATAGGAAATTCCTTTGAATATCCGTAGCCGCCGTGGATCTGCAGGGATTCATAAGCGGCCCGGTTGGCTGCTTCTGAAGCAAAAAGCTTTGCCATGGAGGATTCTTTCGCAAAGGGTCTCCCTTTATCAAATAAATCTGCTGCCCGGTAGGTCATCAAGCGGGCTGCTTCTGTTAAAGTGGCGATATCTGCCAGTTTAAACTGGATTGCTTGAAAATCTGAGATTTTTTTACCGAATGCTTCTCTCTGAATAGAATAAGTAAGAGCTTCATTCATGGCTCTTTGAGCTATTCCTACCGACTGGGCTGCAATGCCTATTCTGGAGAAATCAAGACCGCGAAAGGCAATAGATGCCCCCTGCCCTTCTTTCCCTAATAAATTGCTGGCTGGGATATGGCAGTCTTCCAATTGAATTTCCGCAGTCAAAGAAGAGTGCAGGCCCATCTTTTCTTCGATTTTTGTTAGCTGAAGTCCCGGAGTATCCTTGTCAATGATAAAAGCGCTTAATTTTTTCCGGCCGGGTTCGATCTCTGTGCCGGCAAAAAGGATTATTGCTTCAGCATTGTTTCCT
>CBFDDY010000032.1:0-13825 GCA_965603705.1 uncultured bacterium
TATAGTATATATTATTTTTAGTTTTAACAGAACAGGCAGGATAAAAATGGAAAAAACATTCAATCCAATGTTTGCCTGTACACTTCAATTCGTCTTTAATAATAAACTGTCTCTTTTTTTTCAGATATTTTACTGTTCTGATGTGTGATACTGGGTCGTTGATTTTTTTGTAGCCATCATGTCCTGCCGACCATAATATAATTTCTGGATTTTCTTTAAGTAAAGGATCTTTAATTTTATAAAAATTACTGAAAATAAAATCCGCTACCATTTTTGCTTGGTCGTTTTTATCCACCGTTATTGTATTATGAGCGGATGTCGAGCGAAAATAGTCTCTCCATTCCGAACCGCTATGATAAAGGTAGTTTCCCGGGTCGATAAAAATTGGCTTACCATCCACTGAGATCCAAAAGCTTAATGCATCTGCATGTCCATGTCCGGCTAAAGGTCTAAGTCCCAAGGGGCCGCTATTTCCGATAAATAAAACTTTTGGGTGAGTATTGTCTCTAATTACAGCTAATCCTGAATGCTTAAAAAATTTCGTATCCGGGAGGTTTGTGGTTAAGCCAGTTTTTTTTTGATTTAGGATATTTTGGGCTGATTTTCCCAGCAAAAGTTGTGTCTTATGATCTAGTTTAGACTTATCCCGAAGCCACTCTGGTCGGTTAAATAGAATGGCGCCAGTATTCAGGAGCGAAGAAAAATTATTGTGTGTTCCAAACCATATTTTTAATAAATGCCCATCATCATTATCTCCAATAGAGGGGTAATTTGCATTTTTATCTAATATAAAATGAATAAATTCAAAAGAAGCTTTAAGTCTTTTTTCTATTACAGGGGCATATGCTTCATTATGTTGTTTACATAAGAGATAGTATATAAGGTAATGATCCACAATAAACTGAAGATATGGAATTGAATGCTCGAAACTACTACCATCTGGATATATTTGGCGAACAATTTCTCTTTCTAAGACATTTTTCCCAAATCGCTTCCACTTATGTGCATTTCTCATTTTAGGAAAACATAAGCCTGTAATGAATAAACCCAGCGCTTCGGAAATAGCATGATTTCCCCCGGAAGTATGTTTGGAAGGATATCGGTAGAGATGGTTTGCATGAATAAAAATGAATTGCGAAATCAATTTCTGTTGTTCCGGTTTTAATTGTGCTTCACCTAAAAATTTTAAAGTGTAAACAACATTTGTAATCCTTATCCCCAATTCAATCCCCATGATCCAATTGATTCCTTTCGGGTAGGGATTGGATTTAATCCATGATTTTAATTGTGTGAATATTTCCTCTTTGTATTTAGGATTGCCTGTAAGTGAAAAAACAAGTGCTAGTTGGGGAAGGTGATGTAACCTGTTGAGCTCCCAGGCAAATTTGATTCCGCCAATGGTTTTGCCGTCTCGGTATTTTATCTTTCCCCAAAATTCCAGCGGCCAGGTATTTCCTGTTTTTGGGTCGAGGCTCCAATTGATAGGATCACCAAAATTCCGGACTATACCAAATATATTAAAGTTGTGATTTAAAATATCATCAGCATGGTTGATTATTTTGTTCTTTTTTTCAGAAAAAATATCAGCAATATCTAGGATAGAGATTTTTAATCTAGTTTCCTGATAAGATACAGGAGTTTGCCGCTTTTTTGGTTTTTTAGTAAATCTGTCATGTATTTTTTTCCCAGTTAAGATAAATCTGTAAGGGTATTCTGCGATGGGTATCCTTTTTATCCGGTAATAATACCAGGCTAATTTATTCATAATCGGATTTATAGTATCAGAGATTTATTTATCTTAAGTATGAATAATATTATACTAAATAATGAGGTGTATTCAAAGATAAACTAATGAAAATTTATACTTTTTTTTATCAATAAGAATCACAAATGTAGTTTTGAGTATAAAGTTTTTTTGAAACATCTGTAAGATTGTTATTGATGATTTTAAATATCACCCCTCCATTCACCCCAAAAGGCGGTTGATTTATTTTGCATTTAGATTCATTATGGATATAATTTTTTATTGGAAGGATAATATATGCACGATGTAATTGTAATTGGCGGTGGCCCGAGTGGACTGCAGGCTGCCGGTACTTTGGCCCGGGACGGATTTGATGTTCTGGTATTAGAGGCGAAAAAAGAGATAGGAGATCATGTTACATGCACTGGTATAGTTAGCCGGGAATCTTACCGGGAATTCGAGCTTTCCGAGGATTCAGTCTATAAGGAAATCCAGAGCGTTAAGGTTATATCGCCATATGGCAATAAGATCAGTTATAAGCATCCTTTTCCTTTTGCTTATGTTGTTGATAGAAAAAGATTCGATTCTTTTTTGGGAGATAAAGCGGTTTCTTTGGGAGCTAATATTGAATTAAACCATAAAGTTATCGATATCTCTATAAATGGGGCTGGGGTTGATGTTATTGCTAAGCAGCAGGATGGAGATAGTAAAAATTATTCTGCAAAAATATTAGTAATGGCGACAGGCATCAATTACAACCTGCATCATAAATTAGGTCTGGGAACTCCGAAAGATTTTCTCTATGGAGTTCAGGCAGAAGTTAGAACAGAGGGAGTAGATTGTACCCACGTTTTTCTTGGCCGGGATGTATCGTATGGGGCTTTTGGGTGGGCTGTTCCCTTGACAAATAATATAGTCAGAGTCGGATTGATGACAGAAAAAAAGCCTGAAACAGGTTTACGTTATATACTCGGCAAGTGCTGCCCTGCTAAGGCTTTTGATGCTCATAAAGAAGTAATTCAACATAAAAGAATTGCCCAGGGGACTATTTCAAAAACATATGCAGAAAGAGTTTTAGCGGTTGGTGAAGCTGCAGGGCAGGTAAAAAATACTACCGGGGGCGGGATCTACTTTGGCCTTGTCTGTGCGGAAATAGCCGCCCGGGTAATTGAAAAATCTTTAAATGAAGGAAAATATTCAGCCGATAAAATGTCTGAATATGAAGAATTGTGGAAAAAGGGCTTGCAAAAGGAAATACTGATAGGTTATTTTGCCAGAAAAGTATGTTCTAAATTTAGTGATTCAGTAATTGAAAAAATGTTTAAAGTCGCGCAAAATGATGGTGTTATCCCCTTGATCAGGGAAAAGGGAAATTTTGACCAACATGGGGAGTTGATTCTGGCATTGTTGCGGCGATTATTGTTTTAAGCAGAGGGACAGTCCCTTTAGGAATTTTATGATGAAATATGAAAAAAAACAAAATGAAATTGATTTGATGGATTATTGGCAGATCGTACTGAAAAGAAAGTGGATTCTAATTGCCTTTGCTGGAAGCCTGGTGGTTTTTACCGGGATATTTTCTTTTGTAGCTAAACCCCAGTTTAAATCTACCGCTACTTTGATGATAGAAGATGCATCTGCCAGGATGTTAAGTATGGAAGAGAGCTTTGCCTACCGGACACCTGTTTTCCGGGATCTGACATTTTTCAACACGCAGATAAGATTGATTAAAAGCAAATCTCTGGCAGATAGAGTTGTAAAAAAAATTGATCTGTTGTCCAGGCCGGAATTTAATCCTGAAAATAAGAATAAATCTCTGGGGAGGAAACTAATAGGTTTTGTCACTTTACGCTGGCTTTTCTCAGGGAAAAAAGGAAATAATGGGGATTTAGAGTCAGATTACCCATCTAACCCTTATTCTGATATTGCCAGGACAATTCGGGATAATATCAAAATAGATGTAATTCGTGATACCAAATTAGTTGAAGTAAGCTATACTTCTTCTGATTCCAGATTATCAGCTGAGCTGGTTAATACTTTAGCAGAGGAATTTATCAGTTTTTCTATAGAAAAGCGCTTTGAGAATACCCAGCAAGCATCCGATTTTTTAAAAGAGCAGATATCTACGCTGAGAGAAGATTTAGCGTCAAAAGAAAGGGAGTTACAAAAATATGGGGAAGAAAAAGAACTTGTTTTCCTGAATGACCAGGAGAGTACAGTACTTAATACTTTTGCGGATTTAAACCAAGCTTACACTCAGGCAAGAATTGAGCGGATAAGAGTTGAAGGAAATTATAGGGAATTAAGGAGCCTGGATGTAGACACACTGCCTGAGTTTGTTAATATTTCTTCTTTACAGGCGCTTAATACTGAATACACTCGTTTAAAGAGTGATTATAATGAAAAAATTAAGGTTTTTAAGCCGGAATATCCTGATATGGTTCAGTTAAAAGCAAGGATTGATAGCATGAAGGATGAAATAAAAAATGCATTTGATGCCTTGGCGGCTGATTACAGCGCTGCTTCAAGAAGAGAGCGAAATCTGCTAAACACCCTCAACAAGCAGAAAACTGAAGTATCCAAGATGAAATCAGATGCTATTGTCTACAACAGCTTAAAGATCGAAGTGGATAATATTCAAAATACCTTAAGCTCATTGATCGAAAAACAAAGTGAGACTCTTATTTCATCTCGCCTGGGGGGAGTAAAAGCCAGTAATATTTCAATCATAGACCGGGCAGAAGTAAGTGATGACCCTGTTTCACCTAAAAAGAAATTGAATCTCATTCTGGCGCTTTTATTTGGACTTTCAGGGGGCATAGGCCTCTGTTTTCTGCTTGAACATCTTGATAATACAATAAAAGGCCCGGAGGATGTTGAGCGTATATCAGAACTTTCTTCCCTGGGAATTATTTCATATCTTCCGCCAAATGGTTTGAAAAAACAAAATGCGGATATATATGCTCATATTAGTGAGGATGCAAACGGAGAAGAAGGCCTGTCTGAGATAAAAGAAGTTGAGTTAATAAATTATAAATTCCCCAAGGTATTTATATCAGAAGACTACAGGACCTTAAGGACTTCGCTTTTGCTTTCTCGGGCTGATAATCCGCCTAAAACTATTTTATTTACCTCTGCTATGCCTAAAGCAGGCAAAACGAGTACTGCAACCAATATGGCAGTTGCCTTTGCCCAGCTGGAAAAGAAGGTTCTTTTAATAGATTCAGATTTACGTAAGCCTCGCTTGCACCGGATATTTAAAACTGAAAACCAAAAAGGTTTGAGCGGGTATTTGACTGGAAAAATTAAACTTGGAGATTCAATAAAGACAACCTCGGTTGAAAATATCTGGCTATTATCCAGCGGGCTTATACCTCCTAATCCGGCCGAACTTCTCAATTCAAAAAAGATGAATATGTTAATAGAAAATGTCCAGAAAGATTTTGATGTAGTTTTAATAGATTCTCCTCCTGTTTTAGCTGTAGTTGATGCGGTTATTGTAGCTTCTCTGGTGGATACTACTGTGTTTGTTATTAAAGCAGGAGAAACAACATATAGGAATTTTGCAGGTGCGCTCGAGCAGCTTAAAAAGGGTAAGGCTGATATTGCCGGGGTAGTTTTTAATGAAGTGAAAGTAGGCAAAGGCGGTTACAGTTACATGAGCTACTATAATTACTCACGGGCAGGATATTATTTGCGGGATAAAGGCAAAAGTTAAATACTGCCTCTGAATGATCAAAATTGGAAAATTTTTCATAAGAGGTGACCTTATGGATTATATTAACAGATTTATAAATAAATTAGATTTCAAAAAAATAATAATTTTAGCAGCAGTATTTTTTTTCCTTTTATCAACTTATATTCATTCAGATATCAAACTTTCTTCGCTTTTTACAGATAATATGGTTTTACAACAGGGTATTAATATACCTATATGGGGGAAAGCTGCTCCTGGAGAAAAGGTGTCCGTGGTTCTGAGAGAAAAGCAAGTTTCGACTTCTGCTGACAGCTTTGGCAATTGGAAAGTCCATCTTCCTCCTATGCAGGTGGGCGGACCCTATATTATTGAAATAAAGGGCACTAATAATATTAAAATTAAGAATGTAAAGATCGGAGAAGTTTGGATTTGTTCCGGGCAGTCTAATATGAAGATGAAAGTAAAGCTAAGCCTTAATGCCAAGAAAGAAATTGCAGAGGCTAAGTATCCTGATATAAGCCTTTTCACGGTTGAGCCAGTTATCTCGGAAGTACCTCTTAAGGAAGTAATGGGAAAATGGAGTGTTTGTAAGCCGGCTACAGCAGCAGAATTTTCTGGAGTAGGCTATTTTTTTGCAAGAGATATTTTCAAAAAAATAAAAACACCTATAGGTATAATCTCTAGTTCTTGGGGTGGCACTGACATCACTCAATGGATGGATAGAAAGCTGCTTAACTCAAACCAAGAATTAAAAAGAAGAGTTGATGCTTTTTTTAGAAGGCGAAATAATTATTCCAAAAAATTGGTTGTATATGAGAAAAAACTTACTGAGTGGAAGGAAAGAACAAAAGAGGCAAAAGCCCTGGGGAAGGAAATACCAAAGGAGCCAAAAAAGCCTGGAGCTATCAAGCTCTTCCGAATGCCAAGTGGACAATACAATGGAATGATTTTTCCCATCATGCAGTATGCGATTCGCGGAGTTATTTGGTTTCAGGGTGGTTTTGATCGTTATCGTGGCTATACCTATCGACATCATTTTTCCGCTATGATAAAAAACTGGCGGGAATCTTGGGGACAAGGGAATTTTCCGTTTTTATTTGTTCAACTTCCCAATATGAAGGAGTGGGGAAAAACTTTAAGCCCAAGAGTAATGCCTGAATTGCGGGAATCACAACTCGTCACTCTCTATCATACTACCAATACAGCAATGGCTGTAACCATTGATATTGGTGATGGCACGGCTCACCCCCCAAACAAGCAGGGTGTAGCAAATAGACTTGCCTTATGTGCTTTGGGCATGGTTTATAAAAAGGATGTGAATTATTATAGCCCCCTATATAAATCAAAAAAAAATGAGGGTGATAAAATTCGTATCTTCTTTAGTTATATATACAAAGGATTAAAAACAAAAAATAATCTTCCCTTGAGCGGGTTCGAGATAGCCGGAGAAAATAAAATTTTCTTTGAAGCAAAGGCGATTATTGAGAAAGATAGTGTTTTGGTTTGGAGTGATAAGGTCAGTAACCCATTTGCTGTACGTTATGGATGGCTTGATAATCCTGTTTGTAATCTTTACAATTCTGAGGAATTGCCAGCCTCTCCTTTCAGAACTGACAACTGGAAATTGATAACACAAAAATAAGCTTAATTGTGTTTTTTTGGTAGATAATGCCATTTTATTGACAAATTGAGAAATTAGTTTTATTATAAAACCTCACCTAGTATTTGGGAACAATTACAATATAGGTAAAATATGAAGTATTTTTATGAGGATTTTTCACCCCAAAAATCACCTCAAAGGGTGATTGTCAAAGATAAAATATCTGGCATAATGTCAGATAGCAGAACAATGAGTTATCTAGTTAGGGCACTATATCTTAAAAGACCATTTGATATTTTAATTTCTTTGCTGGGCATAATTTTATCCTTTCCTTTATGGCTGCTAATAGGTTTTTTTATCTGGTTGGAGGATTTCGGGCCGGTATTTTTTTGTCAGGAGAGGGTTGGGAAAAACGGCCGCCACTTTAAGACGATAAAATATCGTTCCATGAGAGTAGATGCTGAAAAAGGAAATGGCCCGATTCAAGCCGTAGAAAATGATCCCAGGAATACAAGAATTGGAAAACTTCTTAGAAAAACTGCCATGGATGAGCTGCCCCAGCTTATCAATATTTTAAAAGGCGATATGAGTTTTGTCGGGCCCAGGGCTTTGCGGGAAGAAGAAAAGGATGTTAATGGAAATGGCAATGTAATTCCGCTTAAAGATTTCTCTGGTTTTAAGGAAAGACAAAAGGTCAAGCCTGGTTTGACTGGATTAGCACAGGTGTATCTTCCGGCTGATGCTTTCAGAAAAGATAAATTCGAATATGATCTTCAATATATTGAGCAGCAAAATTTCTGGATGGACTTGAAGCTTATGCTTTTTTCGTTTTGGATAACATTCCGGGCAAAGTGGGAATCAGCAGACAAAAAAGTATAATTTATTTATCGACATTTATTTTTCCCTCCAGTATAATTACTTAACACAAGGATAAAAGGAGATTAAGTTGAGACGGAACACATTTGCCATAATCGGATTAGCTGTTATTTTTATAGCTTCTTCTTTTTTACACAGCCAGGAAGCAAAAAAGACTGATTACAAAATCGGGCCTCAAGATCTTTTAGAAATCAGTGTGTTTGGCTTAGATGAGCTGAACAAAACGGAAAGAGTCTCGGAAGAAGGAAAAATTACTCTGCCGCTTTTAGGCGAGATCGATGTTGACGGATTAACCAAAAGCGAACTTGAAGTAAAGTTAGCCCGGCTTCTAGAGGAAAAATATTTACAGGACCCCCAAGTAACTATATTTATTGCTGAATATCAAAGTAAAAGAGTATCAGTTATGGGAGCGATTCAAACTCCAGGAATGTATGAGCTTGTGGGCAAACAGACTGTGCTGGATGTGATCGCTAAAGCTGGAGGATTGACTATTGAAGCGGGAAAAGAGATGTTTGTAATGCGCCAGAACTCAGAAGGTGAAAATTCTTCTGTGAAGATATCCCTTGATGATCTGATTTTAGATGGCCAGGCTGAATTAAATATATTTCTCAGAGCTGATGATATCATTAATATCCCGGTAGATAGGATAGTGAATATCTATGTTATGGGACAGGTTCGAAGTCCTGGAGTTCTGGAAGTTAAAAGGTCTCGAATTCCCACCCTTTTAATGGCAATAGCACAAGCAGGCGGATTTGCTGAAAGGGCTTCTAAAGGGGGCGTTTTAATTAAACGAATAGGCAAAGATGGAAAAGAGATAAAGATAAAAGTAAATGTGAAGAACATAATCAAAGGGAAAAAAGATGATATCCAGTTATTAGAAGATGATGTAGTAGTTGTGCCAGAGACGATATTCTAATTATGATTGACATACACAGCCACATACTGCCTGGAGTGGATGATGGGGCTCAAACATTAGACGAATCCCTTGAGATGGCGAAATTAGCTGTTGAGGACGGGATTGAGAAGATGGTAGCAACTCCGCATCTTTTCCGGGGAAACAGCCTGCATAAAAATTTTGATACGATAAATTCTGTAAAAAACAAACTGGCTGAGGCTTTGGAAGAAAATAATATTAGTTTACAATTATTTACAGGAGCCGAGGTTCATATTAGCCACAATTTGTTAGATGAGATCAAACAACACCGGGAAAACCTGGTTATCAATAACAGCTCGTACCTTATTGTTGAATTTCCTTCTGATCATATATTTTCTGGTGTAAAACAGCTTTTTTTTGATTTGATGAGCGAAGGATTGATTCCGATCATTGCCCATCCGGAGAGAAATTCTGTATTCAGGCGGAGTCCTGAATTATTGTTTGATCTGGTACAGATGGGGGGGCTTTGTCAGGTAAATTCCGGAAGCTTTGCCGGACTTTATGGTACCAGGTCTCAGGAAGCTGCAATTCAATTCCTTAAGTTAAACTTTGTCCATTTTATGGGATCTGATTGTCATAATACTAAAGCCAGCAAGCCGAAAATATCTGCATCTTTTAAGGCTGTAGCCTCTATCATTGGCGAGGAGAGGGCTAAGGCTTTGGTAAAGGATAACCCTGCAGCAGTTCTTGATGATAAGGAGATTCCTGAGCTGCCGGAACCGGAAAACCTTAGAGAGAAAAAAAAGTCATTTAAGATAAAACTTCCATCTTTTTTTAAACACTGAGGAAGAGTTCGGGGGACACTATACTTAACCTGAATTATTCACGAGTCGAGGTTGCTGCAGATGCGAGGCACAGGGTGCGAAGCTGTGGTCCTTCACCGCAAGTACCCTGTAACGAAGCAGATGCAGTAAGATCGGCTCGCTATGAGTAAAAAAATGGCGATTAAAATTAAAAATAAAAACAAGAAAAATGTTCAAGTAATTGTTCTTGAAAAAATTTTGTATGTCACTGAAAAGAAATTAGTAATAAAAACATCGCCATTTTTTTATGAATAGTTCAGGTTAATTTAATTATGAGCAGAATTAAGTTTAGTGTCCCCCGAGCTTTCCACTGTCAATTGTTTTTTTTATTATTGGCCTGGTCAACAATCCTGATTTTTCCCCAGACGGAATATTCGCTTGAAGATGCCCTTAAGGTTTGCGCTCATATTGAAAAATTACAAGCCGCGCAGCTTAAAGAATATTCAGGTCCGCTTCGAGAGATTACCGTTACAGAAATAGAGCTCAACTCGTACATTGCTTATTTGATAGATGTAGACAGGGAAGATGTGATGAAGGAACTGCGGCTTAAAATTTTTGCGGATAACAGGATCGAAGGGAAAATATTTATAGACCTGCGGGGACAAAAGTTTCCCGAAATTTTACGCTCCCAGATGAATTTTTATTTTGGTGCGAACCTGGATATTATGAAAAAAAAAGTAAGGGTTAATATTGACCAGATTTTTCTTGAAGATCAGGAAATAAATACGGATATCCTTGATATAGTGATATTTGTTGCCTCAAAAATAAATGATACAGAATCAGGGAGCATCAATGACTGGTATGAATTGCCATTCGGAATAAAAGATATCAGAACAAAGAGAGGGAAGGCGGTGTTTTATTATTGAAAAAGAAATTAGAAAATAGAAATAGGATTTAGAAAAAGCGAAATTAAAATGATTAGAGTTATTAGTGGGCTTTATAAGGGAAAAAAAATGAAACGGGTTTACAGCGCAAACGTCCGGCCAATGCCTGATAAGCTGAAAGGCTCACTTTTCAGTATAATCCATTCCGAAATTCCTGGTAAAGATGTCTTGGATGGATTTGCAGGAACCGGTTCTGTCGGTATAGAGGCTTTAAGCCGAGGGGCGCGGCTGGTTGTTTTTATTGATGAATTCTATCCTGCTGTTAAAATAATCAGGCATAACCTGGATAAATGTCAGGCTGAGGATAAAGCTATTGTTATCCATAAGGAATTCAACCGGGCAGTAATAAATCTAGCTAGGGATAAGCTGAAATTTGATTTAATATTTCTGGACCCGCCATACCGGCTTCTGGATGAAAGAAATCCCCTAAAAGTAATTTATAAACGAAGCATTCTTAAGGAGAATGGGTTGATAATATTACGCTATCATTTTAAAACTAAATTTGAAGCAAAATATTTCAAACTTGAGCGGAAGGTAAGAATGGGGGATGATGTTATGGAATTTTATACCTTGTGAGTAGAACAGATGACATTTTTTAAGCAAAAAGAAAAACCAAAGTCACGCCCTTCATTTCTTGTAAGCCAGGATGATCTTTTTTCGGATTTAGACAGAAAAAAAGGTTCTACTCTTTTTCTTGGGAAATACACCCTGCGGGAAGCTGCCATTGTTTTAAAAAAGAAAAGTTTTACCCGGGAGGCTCAGAAACGCAAGCTATGGCCGATTAATGCTGAGCTTGACTCTTCTGAATTTCCGCCATTGCAGCGGCTTAAGATGTTTTATAAAGACAACAAGCCGGAAAATTTAGTTGTTGATTTAAAAATAAGGGAAGGCAAATTTAAGCCAGTAACCGAACTACCCCTAAAATTCTTATTTTCAAGATATGATTTTTTAGTATTGGAATGGCTGACTTTACAAAATCCTCATTTACCTTTTTCCAGTGATAAAACTCCGCTTCCCGGTCAGAATTATCGGGGCCTTAATTTAGGGAAAAAGATAAGCGATTTATTTGCCTATTTAGCCCGGCTAAATAGAAATGATGGGATCCTGGCGTTTCCGGCTTATTTTCATAATGCCCTCCTGTTTTCCAGAAATTATCATTTCGTCAATCCGGGAAAGAAAGCAGAGGTTCGGGCGATCCGGAAATCATTTTCACACATTTCCTTCAAACAACTCGCCTGGATCGTTCATTTGAATTGTCTGCGGGATAGAGAAAACAATATCTATCAGTGGAAAGCCGAGGAGCAAATCTATCCCTTAAACACGGAATTGAAAAAGTACTTTGCTTCCAAAGAATATACAGAAATGGCAGAGGAGAAGGAAAAAACATTGCGGTACTCTATTGATTGGTCGTGTTATTGGAAGAAAATAAATAAAATAAAATGAGGACCTTTGTAAAGAATCATTTTTTTATCCCAGCCTGGGTTTTTGCAGCGTTGATCTTTGTAGGGTGTTCGGTTCCGGTTGATAAAATATCAAAAATATCAGAATCCCATCCGATTCTTTCTGTTATTTTATCAGATTACTTTCTGCATTTCTGTATGTTTGGCTTGCTTGTGTGGCTTATATGTTATGGGTATTATAAATCAAACAGGCCTAGGATTCCTTATAAAAAGATATATTTACTAGCGATAAGCTATGGCTTGGGGATAGAAATATGGCAATCTGTCTTGTCTTACCGGTCATTCAGTCTATTTGATTTATTTTTTGATCTGCTGGGTATTTGTATTGGAATTTATGTTTTTAAAATAAAAACTTAATTTTACACTGAGGACGCGGATGGACGCGGATAAAACATAAGATGTTGATTTCTTTTGCCAATGAATTGGCAAAAGAAATCAACCTGATATCACTTCGCTGCGCGAAGTAAGTGAACTAAAGGTTTACTTTTTGGGCCTTGCCTAAAACTGAAAAGTGCTTTTTCTTTTTTGGGTGCAAGCCAAAAAGAAAAAGCTTCTTAGTCTTATCCGCGAAAATCCGCGTCTAATGCTTTATCGCTTTAATCTGTGTCCTCGGCTTCCTCCGTGTAAAATTCTGTTTTTCCTACTTTTCCTGGTGTTTCTGCCTTTGAAGGAAGATGTTTTAGTTTTTTAGGAATTCTGTTATAATAACTGCTGAATCAGGAGATTTTAAAATGAAAAAAGATATTCATCCCAATTACGATGAGTGCCAGGTAATTTGTGCCTGTGGAAACAGTTTTAAAACAAGGTCGACTAAAAAAGAAATCAGAGTTGAGATATGTTCACAGTGCCATCCTTTTTTTACAGGAAAACAGAAGTTCATTGACAGTGCAGGAAGAGTGGAAAAGTTCAGGAAAAGATATGGTGAGATCAAAAGATAGATATAATGCTTCAAGAGTTGGGTAGGGTAAAAGAGAAGTATGACAAGCTGACTGCATTGTTGTCCGATCCTAAGGTTGTCGCCGATCCGAATAAAATCAAAAAACTTTCAAAAGAAAGGGCTGAACTTGAGCCTATTGTCGAAACCTATATTAATTTTCTAAAAATAAATAAAAACATAAAAGGATCCAGGACTATCAGGGATGATCCGGAGGCAGAAGAGGAGCTAAAAGAACTTGCTAAAGAAGAATTGCAGGAGCTTGAAAAGGAACTGGAAAAGATCGAAAAAGAATTAAAAGTCCTGCTTCTTCCTAAGAACCCCTATGATGAAAAGAATGTTTTTTTGGAAATAAGAGCAGGCGCAGGAGGAGACGAGGCCTCACTTTTTGCCCAGGATTTATTCCGGATGTATTCACGTTTGGCCGAGAAAAAAGGCTGGAAAAAGGAGATTATGAGTACTAGCTCTTCTCCGATAAAAGGATTTAAGGAGATTATTGTAAGTATAAGGGGCAATAGGGTTTATTCCAAGCTTAAGTATGAAAGCGGTGTTCACCGCGTCCAGAGAGTGCCGCAAACAGAAACCAGCGGACGCATACATACTTCTACAGTCACGGTTGCGGTCCTGCCTGAAGCGGAGGATGTGGATGTTAAGCTCAATCCAAAGGACTTAAGGATAGAAGCCTTCAGTTCATCCGGACCAGGTGGGCAAAGTGTAAATCGCAACTATTCAGCTATTAGGGTAACACATGAACCTTCTGGTCTAGTAGTCTCTTGTCAGGATGAAAAATCTCAGCATCGCAATAAAGAAAAAGCTTTACGGATACTAAGGACAAGGCTGCTTGATATTGCGCAGAAAGAACAGCAGAAAGAGATCTCACAAAACCGGAAATC
>CBFDDY010000033.1:0-13636 GCA_965603705.1 uncultured bacterium
CATGACTATGAAGTAGAATTTTTAGATGAACCAAATGAAATCAGACTTTCAATTTTCAAAAGCATTGAAGAAGAGTTAAAACTATTTGACGCAATTGAAAAACGTGCTATTAAGAAAATCGAATCACAAAAAAAGCTTATAGAAGAAGGAAGTCGGGAATGGGAAATTCTATTCCGGAAATACTACGACGAAGAAATCTCCAAACTCAGCAGATTTTTTTAATCCTCCCCGCCTTTCAAATGCCCCTTTCTCTTAAGATATTTTCTTAGGGCTTCTTTCCAATTGGAAAAACCAGTTATTCCGTTTTTTTTTGCTTTTTTATTTTCAAGCACTGAGTAAGCAGGTCTCCTGGCTTTAGAATTAAGTGACTCGGAATCTATGGAAGATATTTTTGGATTAATCTTTAGCTGGGAGAATATCTCGACAGCAAACTCAAACCAAGTACAGAAACCTTCATTTGTAAGATGATAAATTCCATATAAATCTTTTTCACAAAGTTCTTCAACTTTCCCCGCCAACTCCCAGGTTGATGTAGGTGTTATCCACTGGTCGTTTACAACTTTAATCTTATCTCCCTTTCTTTCCTTAGATATTATTGTATCTACAAAATTTGTTCTTTTTCCCCAGCACCCCGCTATACCATAAAGCCCACAAGTTCTTACTATGAAATATTTCTTCAAGACACCCTGGATAAATAGCTCTCCTGCAAGCTTAGAAACTCCATACACGCTAATCGGCTGGGGGGGGTCTTCTTCTGTATAAGGAGACTTTTTTTCACCGTTAAAAACATAATCAGTGCTGAAATGAACTAATGTAGATCCGATACTCCGGCATATCAGAGCAAGATCACGCACAGCTATTGCGTTAATACGAAAAGGAGATATGGAGTTTACTTCAGCTTCATCGACCAAATTGTAAGCTGCCGTATTTATAATTATCTCAGGCTTAATATTTATGAGGGTTTTTTCAGCTTCATGCGGCTTTGTAATATCAAAATCAGGAAAATATAGCGGGACTACAACCTTGTTATGCTTTTTCTGTAGTATTTCTAGGAGATCAGTTCCCAGTTGTCCGTCTGCACCGATTAAAACAATTTTCACTTTATTATTTGCATCTCCTCCAAAAAAAAGGCCGGGCTTTTTACCTCCGGCCTTTCTTTTCAGGTTAGATATTTCTTTTCTTAAAACAAAAGCCTAAAACCAAAGAACAATTTATGATTATCTGCAAATGAACGTCCTTCTCCAATGGGAACTCTTGTTTCAAAGATAAGCTGACCTGCTAGAGTATAGTTGTTAAACAAGTCAAATCCTACATTTCCTATAAGCTCAACGTCAGCCTCTCTACTCTCTTTGACTTTAGTTGTAAATCCAGCTCCTGCACCAAAAAACACAGGGCCAGTATGCACATTCATGAGAACATTTGCCATAAAGAAAGATGTCCAAGGTTCATCCTTTAAAGCAAGAGATCCTCCTCCAGAGGCAACAAGGTCTAAAGTATCAGGGAT
The DNA here is from genome assembly GCA_965603705.1 of uncultured bacterium. GTDB lineage: Bacteria > Acidobacteriota > Aminicenantia > Aminicenantales > Aminicenantaceae > JAUVXM01. The sequence continues at coordinate 1,505 of CBFDDY010000033.1, forward strand.
TAGCTTATACATAATACCCAATCGAGCACCTGCATAGGGTCCGTGACTTCCGCGCGCCAAGAAAGGACCAGCCTCTGCCAGAAAGAACATCTTCTTCTGGGTAACTTCAATTTCAATGCTCTCTGGTTTGGAAATAGCTCCAAAATCATCAGTTACAACTGCAGTTATTGTATAAAATCCCGGTTTTTCAAATATTTTTTCCCAAGCAAAAGGTTTAGACGTATCAGAATAAGTATCAATTACATTTCCCTCAGGATCCTTTATCTCAAAATAAGTTTTTACAACCTCGCCATCAGGATCGGTTGAATTGGAAGCATCACATGTAATAGGGCGGCCAACAAAATCTTTACATAGAAGACATGACGTCCATAGTTTACAGATTGGCGGAAAATTAATATAGGTTTTAGCTTTACAGGGTTCGGCAGATATTTTACCCTCATAATTTGTTACTTTTGCATTAAATACATATTCCCCAGGGTCAGATAACTTAGTCTGCCATTTAGGAGACTCTGGAGTTAAGGATTTTTTAGAGATTACAGTTCCATCAGGGCCAACAACTTCTACTTCCATTGATTTGGCATGTTGTGAGCCGCTCATATCGACAGAAATTGGATCATTTATATTTGCTTTGATCGGGTCGACTACAATATCACATATTGCCGGGGGGATAACCTTTTCGACCTTGCGAAGGGAGATATTTCCACACGCACTGGGCATAATGATCTCATATTGTTTATAGTCTTTTTTAACTATAAAAGAAAATATCGGTATTGGTTCTTTCCCTGCCCATTCTAAATCTTCACTGACCTTCACTTTTCCATGAGAGCGAAAAAGCATCCACATCATCTTGTCCCCAACCTCAAGTACACTTTCTTCAAAAGATTCATTTTTTATCTGTTCCAAAAAAGGAAGAAAAAGATCTCCGTATCCTGCCAAATCAAAACCATACTTTATATCTCCGGCATATCTGTCTACAAGAGTCTTCATTACTTCTGAGGTAGGAACGTTTCCTTTTATTCGAACTAATGTATAACGGCCGATCTGTTTTAGCTTCTTTGTCTCAGCATAGGAAGTAATCACACTAAGGGCAAGAATACAAACAACTGTTGTTAATAATATTTTTTTACTTCTCATCTTACCTCCTTAAAAATCTACAATATATTTTTTATTCTATCATAAATATTAAAAAAAACATATTGATTGTCAAGAATTAATTTGACAGTATTTCCCTACTTTTTTCTAAGCTTCTGTGCCTTAAGCAAGAATCAGGTCAGTTGATACGAAAACACGCGGATTTTCCCCAGCGTTAAAAAATCCGTACTAGGAATGGCGTTAAAAATCTGAAGCGAGCGTATCCATACCCTCAGCTTTATCTGGTTCTTATCTGCTATCCATGCCTTATAACTTTTATTATTTGAAAAAAAATGGGGGGGAGCTCCTATTCTCCTATCTTAAGAAAATTAGCAATTATTCGGTGAATTAAATTGGAATCTCTTGATCTTGATTTCAAACCTTCTTCATAATAAGGAGTCATTTTAGTTTCCAAAGATATCAGGTTATTAAAAAGCTTCCGTCCTGCAGTGATATTTATTTCCGGATGAGCCTGTATTCCCCATAAAGGTTGGCCCTTCAATTTAAAAGCATGAACACTACATTGTTCAGTTAACGCGAATACCTCAAACTTATCATCTAGATCTATGACTTCATCAAAATGAAGATTGTACGCATAAAAAACACCTCTGGAACCCAATAAATAATTTCCCATCCTTATTTTTATTGGGATCCAGCCAATTTCAGGCTTCTTACACCTTCGAACATGTTTATCTCCCGCTAAAGCGATAGCAAGAAGCTGATGTCCATAACAGCTTCCAAGAACAGGTAAATTCTTCGCAACCACTTCCCTGACAAACTCTACCTCTTGATAAACCCAAAAATCTCTTTCTATGATCGAAGCTTCAGACCCAGTCAAAATAAAATGAGTGAATCCTTCAGACAGATCCGGGAACATTCCTTTTTTTGCAGAAAATGTTGTCCACTCGACCTTTAGATATTTGCTCCAGTGATGTACAGGAGAATATACCTCTGGATTAATTGAATTATCTATGATAGCAACTTTAATTTTTTTTTTCATAACATTTCACTTTAAAGAACTAAACATTTAGGGGATAATTCAGATTTTTCTGAATTATTCAAGAAAAATGTCAAGTGGTATGATACTCAGAAAATTTAGAATAGTAAATGACAATCAATTTTATTTTGGAATAATGTTTGACTTTCTGTTATAATAATTTTTTAAAATTCAAAACTATTTTCACAGTTTGTATTTAGCAAACAGCAAAAGAAAATAAATATTAAATTCGGAGAAAATACATTGCATAATGTAAAGATTAAAACTGAATTACATGTTACTACCCCAAATGAACCCGGTATATTGGGAAAAGTCCTTGGCACTTTAGCGAATTCCGGAATAAATCTTTTAGCATTTAATGTATATACAGAAAAGGATAAAGGAACTTTTCTTCTAATAACTACTGACAATAAAAAAGCAAACAAATGTTTAAAATCTTTAGGGTATGAAGTCAAAACACAGTCTGTCATTACAGTTATGTTGAGTGACCGTATTGGGGCCGGAGCCGAAATCGGAGCCCTTTTGGGAAATTCCGTGATCGATGTTAAATATTGTTATATATCATCATCAGGAACTGGAAAAGCCCTTCTCATTCTTAATACAGATGACAATAATAAAGCCTATGATACTTTAAAATAATAAAACAGCTTGAAGTTTTATATCTGATTTCTCTTTCGTTCAATCTGAAAATGAATAATCTTTAAGTAATTGTCCAAAATGTTTTTTGATTTTATGTGAAAAAATTTTTTTAGTAAATTTTTTTCCTTGTGTATAAGCGCCTTCGCTTAAGAATTGCATCTTTTCTGGCTTACGGATAAGTCTGAGCGTTTTGTTATATAATTCCTTAAAATCTTTAAATAAAAATCCTGATTCTCCATCTTTTACAACCTCTTTCTGCCCACCCCCATTAAAAATAACCGGAACACAATAATTTTGCATAGCTTCTACAGTAGTCATGCCGAAATGTTCAACACAAGCAGGGTCAGTCTGACCAATTCCGCAAAAATGCCAGAATATCTTTGCCTTCCTATAAAGCTTTTTCAGATCATCTGATGAAACATTAACCTTTAATTCAATTTTACTTTCAGGGATGCCTTTAAGCAGGTTTCTAATTTTGTCGAGGTAAACATTTTTCTCTGTACTCCCCCCAGCAAGAACCAGTTTCCACTTTTTCATCTCATCAGGATACTTATCAGATAGTAGCATAAAAGCTTTGACCATTTCCTTTTGCTTTTTATTCCCACTTAATTCAAATCTTGAAACTGAAAGAATAACATTTTCTTTTTTGCTTTTCGGAGAAGACGATTCCATATCAACCGGAGGATAAATATGCTTATGTGGATCAAGTTTCCACCTTTTTTTTATCCACTCAGCAGTATAAATACTATTATAAATAATATGAGAATACTCAGCAACATGAAAAAACCTTGTAATTTCCCTTTCCGGAAAATGACATATGAATTCAGATATATTTGCCAGAGGATAAACCATCTCCAGCATACAATTGTTTACAAAAATATCATAATTTCCGCTTTCTTTGCTAATAACATGAAACGGATTATTCTCTCTCAGATCTACAAGACCAGCATCAAATATACTATTTTTTTCTTTCCGGGCTTCAAAGAAGGGAATTTTTACTGCTTTTAATTTACATCTTGATAGATCCAGATCATACCATTCCTTCAGTTGTTTAAGCGAAATATCCGCATTTGCTATCAGGGTTACATCAAAATCCTGCTGTAGGGCACTTGCAATAGTACAACCGTATTTCTGCGCACCCCCAATAAAATGAAACGCATTATCATAAATTCCTATTTCAGGTTTTCGCTGACCAAGGGCGACTTCCATACGCAGGAAAATATTATATGCAGATTGAATCCCCCTTTCTTTAGAAATTAGAGATGCTATTTCCTGAAGAACTGGAGTTGTACTGGAAAAACCTTCTTTAATCTTAGTAAACAAATGCCTGCATATCAGATCTTCAGATGATATGTCATCTCTCTTTAAAAATCCTTCTATTTCTTTTATTAGAACAGCAGGGTTTATTTCATTCATCTATACTCTCTTCTTTTTCTTCCTTAACAAACGAATTGTTCCTAAAATATTTACTTAAGAGTTCTTCCTGATCTTTAATGAGATTTCGGGTCATTTCTTCCAGATTATTAATTCGATCTTTCATCTTTTGCAGAGTCAATATAACAGCTAAATTAAAGGGGATGTATTCTTTATTGACAAAATTTTGTTTATCCAGGTTAAATCGCCCATCTTCCTCCATCTTTATTCTTATAAAAGGTTCTGAAATCACTCTGTAACGCTCTTTCACCTTATGAAAACGAGAATTTGGCTTCCGTTTTTCAAAAAACTGATTTTCATCCGATATACAATCACAGTTCTTTTCCAAATTTGAAAAACGTCTCCATATCTCGGCTTCCAATTCGTCAAAATCATATTCCCATATTCCAGCTTCTCTTTCAATTTTCTTCATGGCGAGATCATCAATATTTTTAACTGTTTCTTTTTGTTTGCCAAGTTCTTTTCGAATATTTTGAATTTCTTTCTTAGAATCTAATGAATTTTTCATATTTTTTAATTCCTTTTCAAAGTAGCATCATTTTACTTATAAACTCAGCATACTTGACTGCACATTTTTCTATACTGCACTCTTTTTTAACATATTCACTGGCTTCCTTGCCAATTGAAATACGGAAATCCTCATCACTTGCCAAATTAGTAATGAACCTTTTTATCATTTCCTCTTCATCAATATCAGGATTTATTTTAAGTACACAGTAGTCTGGAAAATCTGCATAAGAACCATAATTTGTCACCAGAACAGGCTTCCCATAGCCCATCATTCGCAGCAAAGAACCTGAACTCTCCCCCATCGTCGGGTAGCGAAGATTAATACAAATATCTGAAGCTGAAATCAGAGCCTCCAGTTCTCTAATAAATAAATGCCCCTTACGGATGATATCATAATCCCCAGAAATATAATTTTCCAGAATATTCCCACGATCCAGGCCAGCAATAACATACTTGAATTTGAAGCCTTTTAATTTCGATAATGCTGAGAATATTTTATTATACCTCTTATTTTTATTAACATATCCTGCTGAACATAAAAGGATCTCATCCCGGTTAACTCCTAATCTTTCCCTAATAGCAGCCCTGTCAAATTCTCTTATCTTATGACCATGATGGTGAATTTTTACTACCGTTTTATCTGATTTTGCCTGAATTCTCTCCTTGATAAAATCGGAATGAACTATAATACCTTTTGCATATTCTACAATTTCCTCATTCAGAGGAAAATTAAAAGCCTCACTCGATTCCCAGATAGGAATCCTAGAATTATCTGAGATCCAAGTTGCAATTTCTTCTCCCATTTTCCCATAATATTTAATCTGCAGTTTTTTATATTGTTCAAAATCTCTCGTCGCATCATATCTTTCAGCATAAAATCCCTGTAAAACATAATCATGTAGAACAACAATTCCCGGAAATTTTTTTAAACTTTCATAAATATATCTGTGCCCGTCATAGTAGTTGCCAATATGATATATTATCTCAGAATAAACAGAAGGATCAAAAGAAACAGCATCAAAAGGAATTGTTTTAAACTTGGATAATATACTTTTATTCTCAGGCTGATATCCTTTTTCTATATAAAGATCTATATTAAAATACCCGCTAAGCGCATCCAACATTTCTTCAGTATAATCAGATATTCCGGTTTTTATTGGATTAAGCGGGCTGAAAATAGCAATTTTCATGCCTTATCACCATAGACCAAAGTTTCAATAACATTATCCCAGTTTATATTTTTTACTTTTTGATAACCAGCTTTTCCAAAATCCTCACATTTTTTCTTATCAAAAAATAGGTTTTCTATACTCTTTGCGACTTCATCCGTTGAATCTGATTTCAATATTATCCCATTTTTTTCATGCTCTACGAATTCCAACGGACCTCCAGAATCATGCTTTGTAATAACAGGCTTTTTTGATAGAAAAGACTCAAGAGTTATATATCCATAATCCTCATCCAGAGGAGCAAAGAAAACCATTGAACACTCTGCATAAAGCGAAAGCAGCTTTTCGTCAGATACAAAACCTAAAAACTCCACTCTTTCTGAAATCCCGCATTCTTTGGCGATTTCCTGAAGCCTTTCAAACTCAGGGCCAGAACCGGCAACCTTACACTTAATACGGGAATCACAGAATTGTAATGATTTTAGCAACAGATCAACTCGCTTAAGCTTATCAAGCCTTCCTACAGACAGAATAAAATCCCCATTATCCGAGGCGTGATATCTACCGGCTAATCGAGGAGGATGATATAATGGGGTGCCATTAATCATATTATGTTTTTTCAATCTTGCCGCAGTATTTTTTGAATTAGTGTAAATGTGCTTATAGCTTTTCAATACTTTAGTGTCCTTCTGAATAAGGCTGTCTCTCATCTTCATGTCTTTTCTGCTTCTAGGGTCAATTTCAGAGTATTTAGTGCGAAATAAATCATATATCTGCCGGTATTGATGAATCAACCATAATACTTTATTAGGATGGTTCACAAAATAAGATGGAAATTTTGTAGAAATCACTAAATCGATTTTTTTTCCGTTTGATTCAGTTAAATCTAACAGCTTCCATGCCTCTATACTTTTTAATAATTGCTTGTGAGGATACCATTTGTAGGGAATATTTATTAGATCCACCTCAAAATCATTTTCTCGGAGTTTGCATATCAAAGCATTAACATGAGCTTCCGCTCCTCCCTGAAAAAACGGGACTTGAGCCGCGCAAACAGCAATTGTTTTTATCGCCCTTTTTTTCCATGGAAAATTCATTTTATCTTTCCACCTTATAATGCTTTTAGTCCTTAGTCTCTAATTTTTTATGGGAAGGTTTGGCTTGCAATGATAAGAAATCTTTTTTTAATTTGTCGATCTCATCTAAAAATCTTTTATTGATCTCTCTCTGATTTTCCAAAATCGGGTCAAGAATCAATTCCAGTTCCAATATCAAACGTTTTCTTAATTTTTCAATAAATTTTTTTTTAATTGAATTACGATTTGATCTATGAAAATGAAATTCCTTTTGTTTAATTTTGTTACACATTATTTCAAATTGATCTTGAGACAATTCTTCTCGAATATTCTCGATTCTTTTTATTATTTTTTCGCTTTCCATAGGCTGAAAATATTATTCCTCCCTTGTTTAGCCTGAATTATAACCAGCCTTATATTTGTTGTCAAATAATCTTATGCTCTTCAAATTATTTTTTTCAGGTTTTTTAAAAAATAAAAATATGATAGACTCTTGAAAAATATTTGGGAGAGACAAATGACAGAATTCCAAAGTTACATTCCGGATAATACCACATACAAAGATATCAGTGTTAAATCCGTAATTCTTGGCGCCATCTTTGGGGTTATATTCGGATCTGCCAATGCTTATCTGGGCTTAAGAGTCGGACTCACGATTTCAACTGCTATTCCTTTAGCCGTTATATCCGTAGCTGTTCTAAGGATTTTATCCCCTTTGATCGGGAAAAGTTCTATTTTAGAATGCAATATTGCCCAGACCACCGGTTCAGCAAGTTCTTCTCTTGCTTCAGGAATAATTTTTACAATCCCTGCCTTATTTCTCTGGGGATATAATCCCAGTATTGCAAAGATCGGAACCCTCGCCATGCTCGGAGGATTACTGGGAGTGCTTTTTATGATTCCGCTACGAAAAGCTTTAATCGTTAAAGAACATGAAGTCCTCCCCTATCCTGAAGGAACTGCGGCAGCTCAGGTTCTTATCTCTGCAGAAGAAGGAGGCGCCAAAGCTAAAAATATATTCCTGGGAATGGGAATCGGCGCTTTTTTAAAAGCTTTGATCAGTTTTTTTCATCTCTGGCCGGAAAAAATCTACCTCTCGCTGCCTGTACTAAAAAAAGCTAAATTAGGCATGGAACCAACTCCTGCCCTCTTGGGTGTAGGATTTATTCTGGGTCCCCGCATCGGAGCTATTATGGTTGCAGGAGGAATCCTTTCCTGGCTGGGAATAATACCTTTGATCGCTTATTTTGGAGAAAACATATCTACACCTCTTTTTCCTGAAATAGACCTGCCCATTGCTCAGATGACTGCCTATCAGATATGGAACCGTTATATCAGGTATATCGGAGCAGGTGCGGTTGCAGTTGCCGGAATTATAACGATTTTTAAATCAATACCAACTATGTATAACTCTTTAAAAACTGGGATAAAAGAACTCAAGCTCGGTAATGATTACAATCCTCAAACCCATAACAAACGAACTCAGACCGACCTACCCATTACTACCCTGGGAATAGGCGTTCTCATAATTACTGCTGTTTTAGTGCTAATACCAAAACTTGTAGGCATTGATGCTTCCCTGCTCATCCGCGGCATTGCCGCTATTTGTATTGTTTTTTTCGCTTTCTGTTTCGCTACTGTCTCATCACGGATTGTAGGAATGGTAGGAGTATCATCCAATCCGACTTCCGGTATGACAATCGTCACTCTTCTTGGCACAAGCCTTTTATTTGTGGCTATGGGCTGGACCGACGCTATCGGAATGGCAACGGCTCTTACTGTGGGAACCGTCGTGTGTGTCGGCTCTTCTATAGCAGGTGACATTTCCCAAGACTTGAAAGCAGGATATATTATTGGAGCCACTCCCAAGAAACAGCAAAGCGCAGAGCTTATTGGAGTAATATCCTCTGCCTTTGCTATTGCAGCTGCAGTATGGCTGTTGGGGGAAACCTTTAAGTTCGGCTCCGAAGCTCTCCCTGCTCCCCAAGCCATCCTGATGAAAACAGTTATTGAAGGCGTACTGGGCGGAGATCTTCCGTGGGGATTAGTAATGATAGGGGGTTCATTCGCCATTGTATCAGAGCTTCTTAGAATTCCATCTCTACCTTTGGCAGTGGGAATTTATCTTCCCCTTTCAACCATGACCCCGATATATGTGGGCGGGATGCTCAAGTTGTTAATAGAAAAAAAGACCGGGAAAAATAAAGAATTAGAAACTAAAAAATCAGAGAAAGGCATACTTCTCAGTTCAGGCTTTATTGCCGGTGAAGGCATTTGTATGGTCCTGGTGGCATTGTATGCCTTTATTGCTAAAGCCAAACCTGAAGGCCTTGGAATCGTATACCCGGGATTTTTGGGGGAATATATTGCATTAGCAGCATTTATAGGCCTAGTTGCTTTTCTGTATTTTAAAACCAGAAAAAAAATCAATTAAACACATTGACAATTCTTTGATTTTTGTCTACAATTCTTAATTGATAAATGAAGTTGTTAGGAGGTAGCAATGTCTGAAGCAGAACCTAATGTCGTTCCTTTATGCGATATTTTATTAGTTCTAATTATCATTTTTATGGTCATCACTCCTATGGTTCAAAAAGGAATCGACGTCAAGCTTCCTGAAACCACTCAAGACACCTCGGCTACTCCTCTAGGATTGATCGTATTAACCTTAAATAAAGACCTTAGCGTTAATATCAATCAGGAGCAAATCGAACTCAATATGCTTGAAGGAAGATTAAGAGAAATTTATGAAGTTCGCCAGGACAAAACAATCTTTATCCGGGCAGATGCTAAACTCCCCTATGGCCATGTTATAGACGTTATTGATTTAGCCAAGGGAGCTGGAATAGAGACTACGGGAATCATCCCCGAATACTTCACAGATATAGAGAAATAGCCTCTATATACCTATATTAAAACGATATTTTTTATGGGCAAGCGAGGATGTATTTTTTTACTACTCACCCTGTTTTTTTCCTCTTTATTCTATGGTACAGAAGATTTCTACGGGAAAATAGAAAAAGATAAAATTCTTAACAATTTTCCGGAATGGCAAGAAACTGTTACAGCTTATTTACCTGATCCAGAAATAATATACGGTCTTCAAACATTTGATATTCCAGTCAATATTGAGATTTTTCTAGGAACTTGGTGTCCTGACAGCGCCCAACATGTCAGTGAGTATTTTAAGATTATGAACATGGTCGATAATCCCTATTTCATGACTATATATATAGGAATACCGAAAGACAAGGAATCTCGTAAGCCCTATATTAAAGGAAAAAATATTCAAAAGATCCCTACTTTTATTGTCTTCATTGATGGAGAGGAAATAGGCAGGATCATTGAGCACCCGATAGAAAGCCTTGAGGAAGATATTTTGGATATTATCTCTGGCTACTCTACAAACACAGTCAATATAAATCTGGATTTTTATTTATCAAACTATCATGCTGATCTAAACATCGATTGCACCCAGTGCCATCAACCTAAGTATTGACTTCAAACCTATTTCTTGATCGGCCCGATCACTTCACGACTTACAACCATGCGCTGAATATCATTAGTACCCTCGTAGATCTGAAGCAGCTTAGCATCCCGCATAAGCTTTTCCATGGGGTAATCTTTCATATATCCGTAACCACCAAAGATCTCCAGCATATCATTTGCAGCTTTCATAGCTACATCCGAGGCAAAAAACTTGGCCATAGCTGATTCTTTCCCAACTTTCATCCCATTATCCAGCCTCCAGGCTGCATTCCATACCAAAAAGCGAGCCGCATTTATTTCAGCTGCAGTTTGAGCGATTTTAAATGCGATCTTCTGAAACAAGGCAATAGGTTTTCCGAATTGGACCCTTGTCTTTGAATAATCAACAGCGTATTCAAGCGCAGCTCTGGCTACTCCTACTCCACCAGCCCCGACCGGTGCCCGTGTTTTATCCAGTGTTTTCAAAGCAAGCAGAAATCCTGTGCCTTCATTTCCCAGCAGGTTTTCAGCAGGCACTCTTACATCTTCAAAAAACAACTCAGCAGTATTTGATGCTCTATGTCCCATCTTATCTTCTTCCTTTCCTACAGTAATTCCCGGTGTGTCTTTAGGAACAATAAAAGCACTCATCCCCCGCGCACCTTTTTCAGGAGCTGTTAAAGCAAACACAATATAGAGTTCTGCCATTCCTCCATTTGTAATAAAACACTTTGAACCATTAAGAATATATTCATCTCCATTTTTTTCAGCTTTAGTCTTAAGTGCCCCAGCATCGGAACCAGCTTCTCTTTCAGTTAAACAAAAAGCCGCTAACGATGCTTCTTTAGTAAAAGGAGTTAAATACTTTTTCTTTTGTTCATCACTTCCAAAAAGTATTATTGGCGTAAATGCAAGAGAACTGGCCATTATGGTTGTATACATTCCGGCACAACCCCATGCCAGTTCCTCACTAAGAATCACTGTATCCAAATGGCTTAATCCTCCACCTCCATATTCCTCGGGAATCTCACAGCTTATAAGCCCAACTTCAAAAGCTTTTTTCATAATATCCCAGGGAAATTCTTCCCCTTTATCATATTTGGCCGCTTGGGGCCTCATTTCTTTTTCAGCAAACTCGTGTGCCATCGCCTTGAGCGCTTTTTGTTCCTCTGTCAAACTAAAATCGATCAATTTTTCCTCCGTGTGATATAATTAAAGTGCTCTGATAGTATTAAATAAGGTTATCCTCCGTCAAGAAAAATCTTTACAGGGGTTCCACTCCCGCCTTTAATACAATCCTCTCTCTTGCCATATAATATACCGGATTTTCTAACCCAAAAATCTCCTTTGCGATATCCTGTGGCCTGATAGATTTTTTATAAGAAAATTTCAAAATAAAAATAACTTTATTTGCTGCCTTATCGACTTTAATTTGGTGAATAAGCTCATTTCTGTGGATAGCTTGATAATCCTTTATTTTTCTTTCTATAATTTCAAATCTATAAGCACTATCATAGTTCTCCTTCTTCTTGATATTTTCCTGCATCATAGTCTTAATTATGGCTTGGCTCATTTCCAGCGAATATTCCAAATATTCTATTTCATCATTCAGCGACAATCGATTAAATTCTATCTTCTCCAGATCAATAACTTTAAATCCGTTAGGAATAAAAGCATTCACATGCAAGACAAACCCATCCTCAGAAAA
>CBFDDY010000034.1:0-13085 GCA_965603705.1 uncultured bacterium
TATGCATATTCATATCTCTGGTTCTTTGTTTGGTGATAAGGGAGAGATCAAGCATCTAAATCTGGCTGAGACTGATTTCCGCTATGATGAATGGGTCCAGGCGCTTAAGGATTTTTCTGTCAAAGGTATGGTTATAAGCGAAAGCCCTGACCAGGAAACAGACGCCATAATGCTGAAAAAGCTGTATTATGGGTAAGAATGTTTCACATTTCTCTTCATCTTCCTATTTTCCATTTACTATTTACTATTTTCTAAGTATCATATATATCGATATTATTTATGAATATATCAGAATAACCTTATGCGCCTGTAGCTCAGTGGATAGAGTGTCGGTCTCCGGAACCGAAGGCCGCAGGTTCGAATCCTGCCAGGCGCGCCAGATTTATTTTCGGAAAAGAAGGGAGTGATCTCAATTATTTAGAGTTAGTTGCACAGGTCTGAATATATTTGCAACAATTAACCAGCTGGAAGCACTATACATTTACAGAAGAGGCTGATATTTTTATTATATGTTTTTTTAAAGACAAAAACGCAGGGAGGAAAGAATCATGAAAAAACTTTGGAATTGTAAATATAGGGACTGGTTCATTAAGATAACTTTGCTGTATGTAATGGCCGGCATGGTTTTCTTCTCGATCTTGGCCGGCATCGACGAGAAAACTCCGGTTTGGAAGGCGGCTCCTCCTAATCCCGAATTTGTCCATTGGATGCAGAACCGGCCAATAGAATCAGCGGGGGGGGAATGGACTATTGATGGCCATCCCCTGGGCCATATACCGGCCCCTGTCAATGTCGAATATTTCTGGACAGACCCGGAGTCTGATCTCATAGAGGCAGATACTCTTTTAGCTAAATATGACCTGCGCATGAAGAACAAGCTGACGGAAGTACGTGACCAGGGCAGCTGTGGTTCCTGCTGGGCCTTTGCAACAATGTCCTCCTTGGAGTCGGTGCTTATGCCTAAGCAGGAGCAAGATTTCTCGGAAGAGCAACTCATGGAAGAACATGGATTGAAAGGGGGACCCTGTGATGGGGGAAACTTCTACATGTCGCTGGCGTATTTGAACCGCTGGGATGGACCTGTCAATGAAACGGATGTTCCTTATGAGTACCTTGCTCCGGACGGAGCTCCGGATGTCAAGAAGCATATTCAGGATGTGATCTTTATTCCCCCCAAAAATAACGACCTGAACAACAACGGATTAAAAAATGCCGTTAAGAAATACGGGGCAGTTTATGTTTCGATGTATTATGATGGAAACTGCTTCAATAATGCAACAAACGCTTACTACAATCCTGATAGTAAAAAAGGCGGGCACGCCGTAGCCATGGTCGGGTGGGATGACTCTTACAGCCGTAACAATTTTAACAATATCCCGTCAAAAAATGGCGCTTTTATAGTACGGAATTCCTGGGGAAAGAACTGGGGGGACGGCGGCTATTTCTATGTGTCTTACTACGATAATTATTTTGCCCGACGCGGATTCAGCATGGTCTTTAAGAAAGCGGAAGTAACCTCTAACTATTCACATATCTATAACTACGACTACAGCGGCTGGGTGAATAACATCGGGTGTGGGGGAGAGACGGCCTGGATGGCTAATATCTTCACAGCTGAAGCAGATGAGGACCTCCTGTCAGTCAGCTTTTACGCCCCCGGCATTACCAACAAATATGTGGTCTATGTGTACACAGGCGTCTCTGACAATCAGCCGCGGTCGGGTGTTCAGGCTGCCAAGAAATCTGGAAAACTCAAGGATCCCGGTTATTACACGATCAAACTCAGGAAAAAAAAGGTTGCCTTAACAAATGGTCAGCAATTTTCAATAGTTCTCAAGCTGACGACCGAGGGAACCGATTATCCTTTGGCTGTTGAGACCCGTGTAAAGGGCTACACAAAGAAGAAAAACACTAAGAGCAAAAAGGGCCAGAGCTTTGTTAGTCCTAATGGGACGAGCTGGGGCGATATTTGCACAGTCTATGCGGCTAATTCTAATGTCTGTCTGAAGGCATTCACCAAGTAGAGGTGTTTGAGGCGTTAAAAATCTGAACGAGCACCAGCCACACTTGAATTTTATCTTACCATTTACTCTTTTTTGTTTTCTAAGTAACATACACAGCGACATTATTTATGAATAGTTCAGGCGGACTTGAATTATTTATGGAGGATAGTATGCGAAAAGATAAAAGTTTAGTTATGACAGGGATTTTTATCAGCTTATTGTGTCTATCAGCAGCCGCTCAAAGCGAAGAGCAAGCAATTAAGGAGGAAATAGAGCTGATCAACCTGGAGATTCTCCACCTGGGATTAAAATGGACTGCGGGAGAGACGTCTCTCAGTTACCTTATTAAAAGCGAAAAAGTGAAACGATTGGGTAGATATTACTCCAGAAGAGGCAAGGAAGAGGACTTGTTGTTTATTGAGCCCCTTTCTTCACTTCCAATGAAACTTGACTGGCGAGACAGCGGCGGAAAGAATTACATGACTGTAATAAAAGATCAGGGAGACTGCGGCAGCTGCTGGGCTTTCTCAACTGCAGGTGTTATTGAATCTATGTATAATATTGAAAACGGGATGTACTCTACCCAATTGGATCTTTCTTCAAATAGGGTTGTATTTCCAAAATTGATGCCTCTGATCCCTCGTATCCTCGCTCTTGATTATCCTGACCTATCTGAACAGGATTTAATATCTTGTTCAACTGCTGGAGATTGTAATGGAGGTTGGGAGTCTGATGCCCTGGTATATATTAAGAGCAGGGGAGTCGTTTCTGAAAATTGTTTCCCGTATGAGGAAAAAGATATGAACTGTGACCTTTGTGTGGATTGGAAGAATAAATTGACAAAAATTAAAAGATGGGGTTGGGTTACAAGAGCTTCTGTTAATAAAAAAATAATAAAGACCGCATTACAGGAAGGACCCTTGATATTTTATTTGGAGGTCTATTCTGATTTTTATCATTATCGATCAGGGATCTATGAGCCGCTTCCCAGTGCTGTATATGAGGGGGATCACTCTATAATTTTAATCGGTTATGATGAGAATAATGATTATTGGATATGCAAAAATTCCTGGGGAACAGAGTGGGGGGAGAATGGTTATTTTAAAATAAAATTCGGTGAGTGTGAGACAGGTACTTATGTGATGAGGGCTGGAGGAGTGGTTATGGCCAATAAAGCCCCTTCTCTTGACCCGATTCCTGATCAAAATGTTAAGGAAGGAGAGGAGTTGAGCTTACTTATTACTGCTTCGGACCCTGAAGGAGATAATTTGACTTTTTCGGCGAAAAACCTTCCCTCAGGTGCTGTTTTAAGTGGCTCCGGCCTTATTAAATGGACTCCGGAATATACCCAATCTGGTGAGTATATTATAAATATTATAGTAAATGATGGTTCTCTAAATGATTCCAGGAATATGAAAATAACAGTAATCAATGTTAAGCAGGGAAAAGGGAAATACTAAGGAGTAGGGGCTATGAAACTAATTAGAGTACTGGTTTTAGTTTTTATATTTTTAATTCTAAATTCAGATTATGCTTTTGGTGACAACAGGTTATCTTTCTTCGGATTGGGAAATTTCATAAGAGAAGCTGGGGGAGAAAGCGATTATAAAGCCGGAACAAATGATTTTCCTATTTCTTCTTCACATCAGACATTCGGCTTTGGGGCCGGCTTCAGCAAAGATTTCGGTCATTTTTTCTTTGGATCGGAAATAAGCTATAACCTGAATGGGACAACGATTCTAACCGACCCTTCTGATAATGACACTGTTAATATTAATACATATAAATTTGCCTCGCTGTTTTTTACTATGGGATTTAACCTGGTGAATTCGAATTTGCTTCGCTTGTATATAAATGGCGGAGGCGGTGTAAGCTATAGCTTAAATACAGATTCTAGGACCTATACTTCTCAAATGGGGTATGAAACTCAGATCTCTCCTCCGGACAGAAAATTTCCTCTCTCAGTTTTTGGCGGAACCGGATTTGACTTTAAAATATCCCCTAACCTAAGTATTATAATGAGCGGCCGTTATCAGTATATTGGGTTTAAGCAGCCTCAGACAATGATAATCGTTCTCGCAGGAATTGCGATCTTTCTATAATTTTGGAGCAATAGAGTCAAATCCTATTAGAGTAATCGGATCGGGATCTCGGTGATCTCGCTCCCTACTAAAAATTTCAGGGTGAGATCACCCCGGCCATATCGGCTGAAATCCAGGTTCAAAACGGCATTCAAAACTCCAATCCGCCGGTTCCATGACGTCTTTTCAATTGTGTATGGAAGCGGACTAAATTCTTGTCCAGGCTGTACGATCTGTAATTCGGGTGAAAAAGCAGCCTTTTTATCCGGCCATATGACCTGAACGAATAGAGAAACCCTTTCCCTACGGCCGAACTGATTGGCCCCCATCGGGTAAAACTTGAACTTCCCGATGCCCAGGGTCCCATCTTCCGGAGAGACTTTAAATGATGCCCCCGGATTTTTTGTCTCTCTCAACCGGCCAAAAACTGCATTGGCCAGCATGCCGGACCTTAAAGTCTCAACAGTAGGGGGGGATAGGTGTTGGATGGCCGTTCCGACTCGTCCGCTCTCCTCATCATATAGAGAATAAACAAGTCTGTACTCAGGCTTATTCAGCTTAAGTTCCTGGGAACTGGTGCTGTGACCGTAAAATTTTGCTTTCTTAAGCTTATCCCGAAATTGGGGCGTAAGGGCTATGGGGATGTTCATCTTTGCATTGAAAGTGCTTGTGTCCTCCTGGTCATCCAGCCAGAAATTGACCTTCAACACCTTGAATTTCTTGTTTTGATCCGGACTGAGTACTACATCCTGAACCGGGAGGGCCATAGTGAACCAGAGAATAAACTTGTTTTTGTTAGTGATAAAGGGGATGGCCTTGGCCTGGAATATGATCTCCTTGAAGAGGCCGGGATTCAGGGAAGTTGAAGCGAAGAGAAGGGATTCGGCCTGCTCAGCCTTGTAGTCATAATATCCCTTCCGAAACCGAATCTTTATGTCCGGGTGCTTTGCCTTGACTTCGATTTTATGATAGTCTCCATCCGCCTCGTCTCGCTTAGGGTAGTAACTCAACTCATAGTAGGCCTGAAGATCCCTATTCACATACTTGCTAAAGTTGTCGAATTTTTTAGCTCCCTGCAGTGCCTGACCTCCTGTATTTAAAGCCAGGTCTTTGAGGTTAAACAGTTCATTCTGTTTGATTTTTGCCAGGTCCGGGACACCAAAGTAGTTATCCAGAGATATGTCGGGCATAACATGTCGCAGATAGCTATCGGGATCCACGGTGTAGAAAGTGATGTTGTGGCTGTTGGCGAAGTTCAGGAGATCGCTGAATATATCATCTTCGTAGCGACGCCCGCCTTTTTGCAGGATCTTGAATGGATCCGAGATCTTCCCCGCTATCAGATCCGTATCGGCCAGCTTGGATGTGATTCCTGTGGGCTCATGAAATTTTTCCAGGGTGAGGGTGGGAAAGCCACCTGAGATCAAGAGAACAGGTTTTCTTCCAGGATAGTCCTTGATCATGCTCATCACAGAGAGCAGGCCGGAGAGTGATTTTTCGAAACGAAGGCGTGTCTTATACTGATAAATCTCCATTGCGGAAAGGACAGCACCTGTTCCGGTTTTAGAGGCTACCTGGTCTTTCACTTCCTGCCGTCCGCCGCCTTCTACCTGTCGTTGGAAGATTTTAGGGGCTCCTAAATGATCGGTCTCGGTCTCAACCCAGATGCTTCCTGAGGCCCTGTCGACCGCTTGGGTAATGAGGTCTCCATCGGAAGTGAAAGGCTGAAGGAGGTTGACCCCGCCCTTCTCATTCAGCTCCAGCACCATGACTTCTCCTATGGAACGGATCAGATTATTCAGTTTGTCCAGAATCTTCCCTTTGTTACGGTTGAGCATTCTCCGGATTGTGTTTATGGAATCAAACACGACAATGAATTTGCTCTTTCGTTTGATGTATCCTCGATCGGGAGCCGGCTTTATATCTTCGAGTCGAAAGTTAACCAAATCCAGGGAATTGATTGGGACGGGTTTCCCACCCTCATAAATTTCAAAATCCTGTTTAGTGAGGTCGGTGACAATATTTCCCTCTTTGTCAGTGGCGATAACATCCACGAGAACGAGTCTGACCGTGACCTCATGTTTCTGCTGAGTTGTCTTGAAACGGGTAGTCATTAAACCAAAAGCACTGATTGAAAGAAATCCATACAGAAGTGTTAAAATCAGCCATGCTCTGAATGAAAAAATATATTTAAGAATTTTTGTTTTTTTCATTGAAATCCCCCTAGTTATTCCGAAATTCTTTGATAATTCCATTAGCCTAAACTATTAATAAAAAATGTCGATATCTATGATACATCTTTTTTAATCAGTATGTTAAATTGATTCCTGCTGATTCTCCCTTTTAATTATACTTAAAGAGCAAATAACATGCCAATATGCTACCCTTATTTAAGCTTTTCCAGATGTCCATTTTAGGAGACATATGTCCTCTTGTTTCAATTTTTTTTGAAAAGTTGTTGTGAAGCTAAAAAGAAGATAATATAATATCCTTTCTTTGTTGGAATTTATAAAAATTTAAAGGGATGGAGTGGATTTTATGGAAAAAAAAGAAGTTTTAGGACTTGTAGCAAAAAAACTGCGTATTCATGCTTTAAAAATGACTTCAAAAGCCGGCTCCGGGCATCCAACAACGTGTATGTCCATGGCGGAATTAGCAGCATGTTTGTTCTTTGATGAGATGCAGTATAATATCAAGGACCCTTTTGACTGGGCCAATGATGAACTGGTTCTTTCTAAAGGACATGCTGCTCCTATCCTCTGGGCTGCTTATGCAGAAGCAGGGATAATTCAGGTTGAAGATTTAATTAACTTGCGAAAAATTAATAGTCCGCTCGAGGGTCATCCCACTCCCCGTATGAAATGGATTAAAGCGGCTACAGGCTCTCTTGGGCAGGGACTTTCCGTAGGAGTTGGAATGGCAGCTGCTATGAAGCTGGCAAAGTCTCCCAGGAGAGTTTATGTTGTAATGGGAGACGGAGAGTGTGCAGAAGGTTCGGTCTGGGAAGCAGCAAACACTGCTTCTGATTTAAATCTGGACAATCTTTGCGCCCTAGTTGATATAAACCGCCTGGCTCAATCCGAAGCTACTATGCATGGTTTTGACCTTGATGCATATGAGAGAAAATTTAAGGCTTTCGGGTGGGAAGTTATCAAAATTGATGGGCATCAGGTTGGGGATATTCTTCAGGCTTTTACAGATGCACGCAAATCAGAAAAACCAACTGCTTTACTGGCAAAAACCATTAAAGGAAAGGGAGTTAGTTTCCTTGAAGATAAAAACGGCTGGCATGGCAAACCGCTTAACCAAGAGGACCTGCAAAAAGCCTTGGATATGCTTGGTCCCATGCCGGATCTGGATGCAAAGCAATTTGTCCGTAAACCGGATAAAGTTAAAGGTCCCGGATTTTCAAAGGAATTTGATTTTAAAAAGAATGTATATTCAAAAGACACTGCCACGCGGCGCGCCTATGGGAATGCTTTAGTCAACCTGGGTAAAGCCGATATAAGGGTTGTATCGATCGATGGAGATGTAAAGAACTCCACCTATGCGGAGGATTTTTTTAAAGCTTTTCCCAAGAGGTCTTTTCAGTGTTATATTGCCGAGCAGAACATGGTGGGAATGGGAATCGGGATGGCAGCTAAAGGATTTCTTCCCTTTATGGCAACATTTTCGGCGTTTTTGGGCAGGGCACATGACCAGATAAGGATGGCGGCATATTCGAATTCAAACATTAAACTAGCTGGTTCTCATGCAGGTATCAGTATAGGAGCTGATGGCCCTTCCCAAATGGGCCTGGAAGACCTTGCTAT
Organism: uncultured bacterium; assembly: GCA_965603705.1. Lineage (GTDB taxonomy): Bacteria > Acidobacteriota > Aminicenantia > Aminicenantales > Aminicenantaceae > JAUVXM01. Next base: position 7,897 of record CBFDDY010000034.1, read on the forward strand.
TTTCACCCCAATTCCGGGATGTGTTGTGCTTTATCCAAGTGATGCCTATTCCGCTGAAGCCTGTGTTGAGTCTATGGCCAGGTATAATGGCATGGCTTATATCCGGACTACTCGACCTGCAACCCCGATCCTATATAATAAAAAAGAAAAATTCCTTATTGGCGGCTCAAAGGTTTTAAAAGAAAGCAAAAAAGATACAGCAACTATAATTGCTGCCGGAATAACAGTATTTGAAGCTTTAAAGGCATATAAAGAACTTAAAGCAGATGGGATTTTTGTCCGGGTCATAGATGCTTATTCAATTAAACCGCTGGATAAAGATAATATTATAAAACAGGTTGCTTTTGCCGGTAAAAAGGCAGTAGTGGTGGAAGACCATTACGCGTCAGGAGGCTTAGGAAGTGCAGTGGCATCTGCTTTGGGAGGGAAAGCGGAATTTATCCATTTAGCTGTAAAAGATCTGCCGCGTTCAGGGAAACCGGCAGAATTAATGGACAAATATGGAATATCTGCTTCCTATATTATAGAGGCCGTAAAAAAACTAACCTGAACTATTCACGAGCCGATCTCACCGCATATACTTTGTTGCAGCGGATTCGCGGTGAAGGACCACAGCTTCATCCCCTGCGCCTCTTATCTGCGGCAACCTCGACTCGTGAATAGTTCAGGCTAATAAAATTCCGTAAATAGAGAATTGCTGGAAAGCCGGGATTAAGGATTAGAGAAGAAAAGGCGGAAAATAGTAAATGGAAAAAACCGTGAAATGTGAATCGTAAAATGTGAAATATGGGAAAAAAAAGAAAATGGGAAATCCTGCTTTTTCTGGTCTTTCTGTTTTTCATGACTGTTTCTCTTTCTGCTCAGGTTGAAGAGGGGATTGTAACTGCAGTATATGATGGGGATACGATTAAAGTAAGATTTAATAATGGAAACACTGAAGTTGTTAGGTTGATCGGGATTAATTCTCCAGAGCTTAAGGACTCTCGGGAGAAAGTGCGGTTTATGGCTCTTATAGCAAAAAGATTTTCCTACTATATATTGTATGGACAAAAAGTAAAATTGTCTTACGATTGGGAGAAACGGGACAAATACGGGCGCCTGCTTGCATATGTTTTTTATGACTCTAAGCTTTTTAATGAGTTTATTCTAAGCCAGGGATTTGCGTATGTTTTTTTAAAATATCCTTTCAGAGAAGATTATAGACAGAGATTTGATACTGCTTACCGTAAGGCAAGGAAAGCGGAAGCAGGCCTGTGGAAAAAACAGCCGTATCCAGTTATTGTGCCTGAAAAATGCAAGAATCATCTCGGAGATTTGATGAGTGTAAGGTTTTTTTGTGCAGATATTCAGCAAAAGGGGAAATTGATATTTCTAAGTGCTTTAGAACAGGATTTTTCGGCAATCATTTACATAAGAGATAAGCATCGTTTTGCAGATATCCAGAATCTAAAAGGAAGAGAGATTACAGTGACTGGATTTGTTGAGGAATATAGAGGCAGCATGCAAATGGTTATATTTATGCCATCCCAAATAACCTGAAGTATTCATAAAAAAATGGCGATGTTTATGAAATTCTGGTGTGGCTTGGGCTCGTTCAGATTTTTAACGCCATTCCTCTTCGTTTTTCTCAGCGCCTGCGGATCCTGGTTATTTATAAAAATTGCCAATGATGTACTCAAAAAACCAATATCTAACTTTAACATTGGCACTTTTTACCTTTCAGGCGAACCGATCTTACCGCATCTAATTCGTTGCAGCGGATTCGCGGTGAATTATCACAGCTTCATCCCCTGCGCCTCATATCTACGGCAACCTCGACTCGTGAATAATCCAGGTTCCTTGAACTATTCACGAGCTGATCTTACTGCTTTTAAGTTGAAATTATTTGACATAGGGATTTGATAAACGTTAATATTTGTTAACCTAGTATGGGAATAATATTTTGTGAGGTATATTTATGAAAAATAAAAAATTGATTCCGGTTTTTTGGGTGTTGTTAATATTTTTAACAGCGATTTCTTCTCAAGGAAAGCAGTCTTCTGAAAAAAAAGCATTAAAATACAATGAAGACGTGTATAAAGCTATGCAGTGGCGCTGTATAGGCCCTTACCGCGGAGGAAGAGCTACTGCGGTGGCCGGAATACCGGGAAAATCTTATACTTATTATTTCGGCTCAACAGGAGGAGGAGTATGGAAGACAGAGGACGGCGGGATTAATTGGACTCCTGTATCAGACGGTTTTTTTAAGACTGGTTCGGTAGGCGCGATTGCTGTGTCAGAGTGGGATTCTAATGTTGTGTATGTAGGAATGGGAGAGGCACCAATCCGGGGTAATGTATCTCATGGGGACGGCATGTATAAATCAACAGATGCCGGAAAGACCTGGAAACATATAGGACTTTCAAATACAAGCCAGATATCCAGGATAAGGATCCACCCACGTAACCCTGACCTTGTATATGCTGCTGCTCTCGGTCATATTTACGGACCTAATAAGGAGCGGGGGGTATTCAGATCCAAGGATGGGGGGGAGACTTGGAAGAAAGTGCTGTTCCGAAGTGATAAGGCTGGTGCTATAGATCTGATCCTTGCTCCCAATAATCCAAGAATTATTTTTGCATCTATCTGGGAAGCAGGACGTACTCCCTATAGTTTAAAAAGCGGCGGCCCCGGGAGCGGGCTTTTTAAATCATCTGATAGCGGGGACAGTTGGGTAGAAATTTCCCGGAACAAAGGGCTTCCCAAAGGGGAGCTTGGAAAGATCGGGATAACGGTATCGCCGGCAAAGGCCGGTAGAGTTTGGGCTATTATAGAGGCTAATAACGGGGGGGTTTTTCGTTCGGATGATGAAGGTGAGACCTGGACTAAAGTGAATGAAGAGCGCAGGCTGCGTCAGCGGGCCTGGTATTACAGCCGGATCTATTCAGATCCAAAGAGCAGCGAAACAATGTATATATTAAATACGGGGCTTTACCGTTCAGTTGATGGTGGAAAGACCTATTCTTCTATCAGGGTTCCCCATGGGGACAATCATGACCTCTGGATCGCGCCGGATAATCCGGACCGTATGATAAATTCAAATGACGGCGGAGCTAATGTTACTTATAATGGAGGAATATCGTGGACAGAGCAGGATAATCAGCCCACTGCCCAATTTTATCATGTCACAACAGATGACCAGTTTCCCTATTGGGTATATGGTGCTCAACAGGATAACTCCACTATCAGAATTGCCAGCCGGACTTCAGGAGGCGGGATTGACAGGACATTCTGGCATGCAGTAGGCGGGGGGGAAAGTGGATACATTGCACCCAGAACTGATAATCCTGATATTGTTTATGCTGGAAGTTACGGCGGCCTTATTACCCGCTGGGATTATAAAACCCGTCAGAGCCGGATTATAACACCCTGGCCTGAAAATCCAATGGGATGGGGTGCCGGTGACCTGAAATACAGGTTTCAATGGACTTTTCCGATCCTGGTTTCAAGATTCGACCCTGATGTTTTATATTGCGCTGCTCAGGTTCTTTTTAAATCCTTTAATGAGGGACAGAGCTGGACTGAAATAAGCCATGACCTTACAACCAATGATAAAAGCAAGCAGAAAAAATCCGGAGGGCCAATTACTTTTGATGATACCAGCGTGGAATACTACTGTACTATTTTTTCTCTGGCTGAGTCTGTGTTTGACCCGAATATCCTCTGGGTAGGGACGGATGACGGGCTTGTTCATATTACCAGAAATGGAGGAAATTCATGGCAGGACATAACTCCTAAACAAATGCCTAAATGGAGTCTTATAAGTATGATCGATACTTCAACTTTTGGGGCTGGGAGAGCATTTATAGCTGTTGATAGGCATGAACTGGATGATTTTTCTCCTTATATTTATAAGACGGACAATTTTGGGATAACCTGGAAAAAGATAACCAATGGACTTCCTGAAAATACGTTTGTCCGGGTTGTCCGAGAAGATCCCGAACGGAAAGGCCTGTTATACGCAGGTACAGAGACGGGAGTATTCGTATCCTTTAATAGTGGAGAAGACTGGCAATCCCTTCAACTTAACCTGCCTGTTGTTCCTGTTCATGATATGGTTGTAAAAGAAGATGACCTGGTAATAGCTACTCATGGGCGTTCTTTTTGGATTTTAGATGACCTTTCCCCTCTGCAACAGCTTACACAAAAAGTATTAGAATCAGATATTTTCCTATTCCACCCCATAGTAGCTTACAGGATGGGGGGAGGAAGCTATCCAAGTACTAATATAGGACAAAATCCTCCTTCCGGATCGGTAATATATTATTACTTTAAAGAGACGTTAGATGAAGAAGTAACTCTAGAATTTTCAGATATGAAAGGGGAGCTCATTAAAAGGTTTTCCAGCCAGAAAAAAAGAGACAGTGATGGCTCTAACTCTCAGAGAAGTTTCCGCGGGAGGAGAAATGAAGAAATTGTTTCCTCTGATAAAGGGATGAACCGTTTTATCTGGAACATGAGATATCCGGATGCAGCTAAGGTTCCCGGTGCTGTTTTGTGGGGGGGCATGCTCAGCGGGCCGGTTGCGGTTCCGGGACAATATCAAGTTAAATTGATAGTTGGAGACAAATCAATGACCAGGATCTGGGAATGGCGGAAAGATGCTCGAGTAAAAACCTCCCAGTTTGATTTTTTGAGGCAATTTGATCTTCTTATAAAAATCCGGGATAAAATCACTGATGTAAATGAGTCTATCAATAGGCTGAGGAATATTAAAGATCAGATTAGGGATCTTTTAAAAAAGATTAAAGTAGAGGAAAAAACCAAAGGCATTATCACTGCAGGTGAAACACTGCTTAAAAAACTGACAAAGATTGAAGATGTGCTTATCCAATCAAAGTCAAAAAGCGGCCAGGACCCTCTGAATTATCCCATATTACTGGATAATAAAATCGCAGCATTGGCTCGGGTAGTAGCAAGCGCAGATGCCCGTCCCACAGATCAATCACATCAGGTTTTTAAAGAATTATCTTCTAAAGCTAGTACCCAGATAGGTTTATTGAAATTAATAATTAAACGTGATCTTCCTGAATTTAATAAACTTGTAAAAAAGGAAGATATCCCGGCGATTATACTTAATTTAAATACTGAGAAAGAAAAATAGGAGAAAAGCAGGATTAGGGATTATGGAGTATGGATTAGAGGAGAAA
>CBFDDY010000035.1:0-12902 GCA_965603705.1 uncultured bacterium
GAATCGGAAGATGCCTCAGCCACCTATTTTGAAGGTAAGTGAAATATTCGCCTCTGTTCAAGGGGAAGGCCTGCGCCAGGGCGAACCCACGATCTTTATTCGCCTTACAGGGTGCAACCTGAGGTGCGATTTCTGTGACACAAAATACGCCTGGGAGGGTGGGGATGATATTAGCGTCCAGCAGGTCATCGCACGAGTAAAACAGCAGCATAAAGAATTTCCAGCCGATTGGGTCTGTATTACCGGGGGAGAGCCCCTGCTCCAGGATATCCGGGAACTTGCCCAAAAACTTAAGGAAGAGGATTTGAGGATTCAGATCGAGACCAATGGCACCCGCTTACAAAAACTTCCGGTCGACTGGTATACAGTATCACCCAAACCGGACAAATATTTCGTTCATCCGGAGCTGATCGGAATCACTCGGGAAGTAAAGCTAGTGGTAACAGAGGAGCTGGATTTTGATGTCGTCCGGAAAATCCGCCAGGAATTTCCACCAGCAACCCCCATCCTCCTCCAGCCGGAATCTAATAAGGAAAGCATGATGGAAGCGGGAATGCTCCTTCTGAAACATAGCTCGACCAAAGGCTTGGGAAATATTAGAATATCCGTTCAATTGCACAAAGTCCTAGGTTTGCAATAATGAAATTATGAATACTATACAGAAATAAAAGGCATCAACTTGATCCGAATAGATTCTCCCTTAAAATGGAGAATAAATATAATTCACATTATTATTATGTTATAATTTTTTCATGTCAAACCTCTCAATAATAATTCCTGTCTATAATGAAGAAGGCGCAATCAAAAAAACAATAGAAGAAATAAAAACAGTCATAGAAAAAATTCCAAATATCGAGATTATTATTGTAGACGATGGCTCTTTTGATAATACACACCAAGTATTAAAAACACTAAACGCCCCTAATATTAGGACTATAACTCACCCCACAAACAAAGGCTACGGCGCCGCATTAAAAACGGGAATAAGGACTGCTTCCTATGAAAATATCGCAATAACGGATGCCGATAGTTCATATCCAAATGAAAGACTCCCGGAATTATTTCAAAAGTATCTTAATGAAAAAGCAGACATGTTAGTTGGAGCAAGATTAGGAAAAATTGTTACTATAGGCATCTTAAGAAAATTCGGCAAATTTTTATTAAGAAAACTTGCTGAATATCTCAGCGAAGAAAAAATTCCTGACTTAAACTCAGGCATGAGAATCGTCAAAAAAAAATTAGTGCTTGAGACACAACGATACTTGCCAAATGGTTTCTCTTTTACATCTACTTTAACACTTTCTCTTTTAGCTACCTATCATACAATCATCTATAGTCCCATTAATTACTATAAAAGAACAGGTAAATCTAAAATAAGGCCAATTAAAGACACTCTCAACTTTTTGCAACTTATAATACGAACTGTTATGTTCTTTAATCCCCTTAAAATATTTTTACCACTCAGTGGATTCTTCATAATCCTTTCCATTGCAGTGCTATTGACATCTTTCCTTGTTGGGAAAGTTATGGATATAACAACCATTCTTCTTTTCATAACCGGACTTCATTTCTTAGCAACAGGCTTGCTTGCTGATCTGATTGATAAAAGATTAAATAAATGAAAATCCTATTAATCAATCCTCCACGGTGGAACGAATTAGTTGGTAAAAATCCTGCAATAATAGAAAAACACCGGGGATTCAATCCTCCACTTGGATTGCTGCATTTAGCATCGTCTATTCAAAAATACACATCCAATGAGGTTGATGTTTTAGACACTCAACCTACAAAGTTAACTTATATTCAGTTAGAAAAATATTTGGAAGATAAGCTCTATGACATTGTAGGAATTTCAGTGATGACTTTTACCCTTATCGATTCTTATCGCACTGCAAAATTGGTAAAAAAAGTAATGCCAAGAGCAAAAGTTATTATGGGGGGCCCACATGTCCATTTGTACCCTCTTGAAACAATAAATCTAGACTGCGTAGATTTTGCCTTTATGGGAGAAGCAGATTTATCATTTATTAAATTTCTTCAAAACTTAGAAAATGGCACCAATTTTCAAGAAATCCTTGGACTTGTATATAGAAACGACAATAAGGAAATAGTAAAAAACAATTTTCATCTATTAAATAATCTAGATGAAATTCCTTTTCCAGATAGAAATCTTCTAAATATAAATCGTTACAATTCCTTGCTAAGCAGAGGATCTCTCTCAACAACTATTATAAGCAGCCGGGGTTGTCCATTCAAATGCGCTTTTTGCGACCGACCCTTATCTCCCATCACTTCGCATTTTAGATATCGAAGTGCTAATAATGTTGTGGATGAAATTTGTGAATGTATAGAATTGGGTATAAAAGATTTCCTATTCTACGATGATACTTTTACTGTCAACAAAAAAAGGGTATTTGAAATTTGTGAAGAAATAAACAAGCGTCATTTAAATATAAGATGGGATATCAGGACTAGGGTAGATTTGGTAAATGAAGAAATGTTAAAATCATTAAAGAAAGCTGGGTGCCAGGCCATTCATTACGGAGTCGAATCAGGAAATGATAAAATCTTAAAGGTAATTAAGAAAGGATTCACTACAAAAAAAGCAAAAGAAACCTTTTATTTAACGAAAAAACACAAAATTGACACACTCGCCTATTTCATGATTGGACTTCCTTCGGAGACCTTAAGCGATATTCAAAATACCTTTGATTTTGCAAAAAAAATAAATCCAGACTATGCTCATTTTACCATTTTTTCTCCGTATCCTAGAACGGAACTTTACTATTTAGGTCTTGAGAAGGGAATTATCAAAAAGGATCTTTGGAAAGATTTTGCACAAAATCCTCTTATAGAATTCAAAATTCCAATATGGGAAGAAAATTTCACAAGAGAGCAATTATATAAAAAAATTGTTGCATTTTATAAAAACTTTTACTTAAGGCCTTCTTATATAATGAAAAGAGGCTTGAAGATAAGATCCAAAAATGAGTTATTAAAAAAAGCAAAGGCCGGTCTCTCTGTGTTTTTGATGAGTAAAAATAAAATAGACAAATTAAAATAATCTTAAAATTTAATAATGGATTACTCTCGCTATTATAAAGATAGAGAAAATAAGTTTGCTTTGGGGTACAGACTTAAAAGAAGATCCCTGGAAATAATCAAGGCAATAATTGAATACAAAGGCAATGAGATTGATTCCCTCTTAGACATAGGCTGCGCAGATGGGAAAATGTTAGAAATAATCAATAAAAAGATAAAAATAAATTCGTATTTTGGAATAGATAAAGATATAGATCTATTAAATCTTGCCAGTAATAAGATCCGAGAGCACTTGAAAATTGGTTCAGCTGAATCTCTTGAATTTAAAGAAAAGATATTCAACGTTATTATTTCAACTGCGGTTATAGAACATTTAGATTTCCCGGAAAAATTTCTAAATGAAGCCTTTAGGGTTCTTAAAAATGAAGGTATATTAATACTTACAACTCCGCATCCATTATTTGAAAAAATTGCTACTTTGTGTGGGCATTTAAAAGATGAAACTCATATTCAGACATTTAATCTAAAAAAATTAAAATTGATACTAAAAAAAAACAAGTTCAAAGTTTTGATAGCCAAAAGGTTTATGATTTCTCCGATTGGAATGCCTTATGAAACTCCTCTTGAAAATTTTCTAAACAAAATTAATTGCCAGTGGCTGATGTGCAATCAACTAATTGTAGCTACCAAACTATAATAAATATATTTATATAAACTCGAAAGTCGCCTAAACATTTTTCAAATTAGCAGTTTTAACTCAATAAACTATTATAAAACCCTGATAACTAACGTATATAACCAAGGCTTCTGAGCTTCTCTTCTGTTTCCTTATTCATTTTAAAAGAGGTATTTTTATTCTCCCCTATTATCCTGTCTTTATTAATAATTTTATCCAACAATTCAGACAATTCTTTTGTTTTATGTTTCTTAGCAACAGAAAGATTAATTAATTCTCCAGAATCATTGACAATATCAAACAGCTCTTCCTTTATGATTTTGCCGTCTTCTATATATCTTATATATTTCCAATTTTCAGTTCTTAGTGACACTAGCTCCGGTTCCGCAAATCTAATTCTTGGCATGACAGTTTCACTATATGAAATTAGATTAATATTTTCCGAATTTTCATTAATTATCAAAGGCAACAAACTTACACCCTGCATTGCTCCATGGGGTTCTATTCCCAAAACATTCAATAACACATTCATTATGCTAATTAATTATCTTGACTGAATTATTACTTCAATATAAATTTATAAACTGTATGCAGAATAATAAGCCTAAACTCAAATCTTTTTATTCTAATCACAAAGTATTGGTTTTAATCATTCTCTCTGCTTTGGCCCTATGCTTTAAAATAGCGTTACTGCAGGGAAGGTCTTTGTATATTGATCCTGATGAAGGATACTATCTTTTACTCGCTCGCAACATATTAAATGGAAACGGATATACATTTAATGGACTGCCTAATATTGCATTCCCTCCTCTTTTACCAATGCTAATTTCGTTTTTTTACCTTTTTATCAAGAATCTTCAACTATCATTAAATATAATAACCACTGTTTCCGGGGTATTGTTAGGGATTATCACCTATTCAATTGCAAGGAAAAAATTCAATTCTTTTTTTGCTATCCTGTGCACCTTACTCGTATTCTTTATTTCCCAGCTAAATTCTTTTTTACCCATTATGGTCCCATATTCGGACAACCTGTATAGAGGATCCGATATTCTAAACTGTTTTCTTATTATGACATCTCTGTATTTCATTATTCTCTTGCTAGAAAAGGAGAAATATATCTTCTCAATTCTTGCAGGCTTCTTTCTATCTCTTGCCTATTTAACGCGACCAGAAGGTTTTGCGTTAGTTCTGATTGTTTATGCATGCTTTTTACTGTTGAAAATTACATCAACAATATCTCTTTCATATAAAAAGATAACAACCATACTCTTTATATTCTTACTATTTTCCTCTCCCTACTTTATATATTTAAAAAATACTACGGGAAGCTGGAGTATTTCAGGAAAACCCTATGCTAGTCATAGAAAATATTTACAGGAGGTTATTCAAAGAAATGACTGGCGAGCATTTCAAAAAGCCCATTACTCTCTCAATACTACTACCATGGAAATGAATGATTCCTACTGGGGGTATCACAGACATATCAGGACAAAAAAGGGAACATCTATTTTATCGATTATTAATAATGCAATAGAGAATTTTAAACACTCTCCTGTTATTCAAAAAGTCTTGTTTCCATTTTATCTTTGGATTTTCTTTATTCCCGGATTCATCAATGCTATCCTTAAAATTGTGAAAAAAAAATCACATATTGACATGATTCTTCTTATGCTATTTCCTTATAGTCTATTAATAATAACACTAGTCTATCCAATCCCAAGGCACCATTTATTTCTTGTGCCTGTTTTGTGTATTTATTCTATCGAAGGGATAATCCTCATTCTAAAATATTTTGGGGGATATCTGAAAAAGAAAAATATTTCTCAAAAAAAAATATATTCCACTATCTCTATAATACTTATTCTTCTGCTAGGGAATGATAATTTAAAAAATAGCTATAGAAATATTTTATCTAACCCAAGCTTCAAGGATTCTCAATTAATTAAAACACATATATCACAATATCTACAAGAAAATCAAGCCCAAACAATTATGTCTCATGATGCCACCATTGCGGTTATAGCTTTTTCAGACTGGCAGGTTTTGCCGAATGACCATATAACAAACATTTTTAAATTTGGAGAGAATAAAAATGTTGATTACATAGTAATCCGGGAAAAAAAATTACCCTCATATAAAATAATCGATTTAAAAGACTCTTATATCCCGGAAAATCAAAATGAATTCAAATATGAAATCATCGAACAATTCAAGCATTATAGTCTGGTTATGATTGTAAAAAAAAATTGAGCATTAATACTATATCAAGCTTTTTTTTTCTAACTAAAAAGGAAACTAACAAAAAAAAGAAAACTACCAGCATCGAAGCAATACTTAATAAAAGGCCGTAACGAAAACTTTTCGGATAATATTTAAGCTTGATTTCATGTTTTCCAGCAGGCAAAAATACTCCCTTTGAAGCCAGGTTTACTTTAAAAATACCTGTCTTTTTACCATCTACCCAGGCATTCCAACCGTTTCTATAGTTGCCTGAAAATACAGCAATTGTAGGACACGCATTTCTTATCAGGTATTTCCCCGATCCCTGGAATTCCTCCAGAGGAATAATTCTGTCCTCTTTGTTATTAATATTGTTAATATCGCTTCTCAAATCAAAATCATTATCTACAATTGCTGTCTTAGCAACATTAAAATCTTCCCTGAGAAAAATATTGAGTTTTTTTTCAAAAGAATCAGCCCGGATAGAATAATACATCAAACGAGGTAATTCCAGACTGTTCGGAATTTTCTGAAAATATACAGTATATCCTTCAATTATCATTTCCAGGGCTGGCAAAGCAGACAAAGGATGATGCCCTATATAATACTCACATCCCTCGCTAATCAACACTTTGAGACGATCCAGTTCTCCTTTATATATCTTATTATTGATTACTTTTTTATATTCATATTCATAAAGATCGTAGAAATCCTTACAGAAAAGATATTTCACATCATGCCCAATTGCGCTAAAGGGAAATAATGTTTCCTTTAAATAATTATGAAGGTCATATCTTCCGCCTACCTCATCCTTGAAAGCAAATGGCGTATACTCCTCTCTATATATTTTAATCGGAAGTTTTTTGTCCCCTAAAAACAATGGCTTCTTAAAAAAAGAAACAGAGGTAGTCGGATTTATAAACTGATTAATAAGAATTAAGTCCAAGACTACAATCCCTAAAAAAAAACAGCTTAAAATCTTCTTTGTCAATAAATTGCAATTGTGAATAAAAATTATGAAGGAACAAACCATAAAAAGAAATAATCCGCGCATAAGAGAACCTTCTAGCTCAGAAACAGATTGCACTTTAGTTATAACAAAAAAATCAGATAGAATTTTCACCAAAGGACCCTTAAGTATTAAATACAAAACAAATAAAATAACTGAAACTTTAAAAAATAAAACACTTTTTCTCCTGCTACATTTATTTAATGTGAAGATATTATCAAATGCAATAGACGAAATCATAGCAAGAGAAAATGTGACTCCAGTTAAATATTTAACTGGATATCGGATTGCAGAAAAAGGAGGAATGAGTTTCCAAATGGAATAAAGCGGCGTGTATGCCCCTAATGCCAATAAAATAAAGATCCCAAAAGAGATTAAAAAAATTAGGTGTCTGCTATCATAAGGCTTTGCCAGTATAAAGAAAAATAAAACTAAAACACCAAATCCAACATAAAGGCTATAATATAAAGGGAATCCCTTGTCAAATAAATGACTCCCCCAATAATCTTCATGTCCCGGTTCACGATCATTTCCCAAAATATTTGGAAAAACGAAATTAAACATCTGAAGAGATTCAAAAGACCATGTAGGAGTTAAGGCCTCGCCTCTATCGCTATGAAGAATTAAATCCATTGTAGGTATCAATTGTGCTGAGCATAAAAAAAATGCAAGCATCAAGGATAGAAATAAGATAGCCAATTTTCTTTTTCTTTTTGCTCTGATAAAAATGGATTGCACCAGAGTAAAAATCATAGTCATAATAATCACATAAGGAGTCCCAGCCAGGATCAATAAGGCCCAGAGAAAAGCCAGGATTATCAATTTTAAAAAGAACTTTTTTGAATACCTATGCAAAACCAGTAAGATCCAGGGCATCCAGCACAGGGATGCAATATGGTTATAGAACTCAACTGAGGAGAGAACTATGCCACTAAAAATAAAAACCGTAGCCCCGAAAAAAGAAGCTTGTTGCGATAGCGTGTAAGACTTGCAGAAATAATACATCCCCAGCCAGCCTAAAACAAAATGAATTAAATAGTGCAGCTTAAAGGCGGCAAAGAAGGGAAATATCAGGTAGAGCAAAGTACTTGGATACAGCACAGCATGCTTCATATTGGCCAGAAAAGGCTGTCCATCCCCATAAGCATCCGTCCAGAGAGCAAAATTGCCCTCCTTAATAAGTTTGACGCAAAGCATGCGGGCAGGTATCTCCAGTAAAGTCGAATCCCTTTCAAAAAAAATGCTGTCTGTAAAAATTATCGCTCTAAAGACAAATAACAGGAGTAATAAGAAAATTAGAAAAAAAAGGATATCAGTGCGGGAAAATAATTTTTTATTCATACCCCTCCCACAATTTCCCCCAATCCGTCTTGGAAAACTGCTTGATCTTTTTGCGCCCCACTGTTGGATACCAGAACAAATCGTGATATACATTACTGGCAAAAGGAGCCCAGAAAACCAGGGGTGAATGGAGGAGAATTTTCTCAAACGGCCTGAGAAAACCCTTACGTATCATCTGGTCCCCCCATATTACAAAACTTTTCCTGGTTTTAAAGCCAAAATTTATCTCTGCAATATCTTCTCCCATCACTTCGATCTCAGCAGGGTCGCCGGTCCCAAGACCTCTTTCATGGCACATCCTGATATAAGGAATCTCCATAGGGTTAAATCCCATGAGTTTTGCTGCGATAGAATCAATAGCTACAGAGTCGCCGCTTGCCAGGATCAGATTCTTGATCTTTGGCTCCATAGTGCGCGGGCCGGCGCCGTCACCACAGACGGTGCCATCCATAACAGAGAAAATTCCCGGATGAAGCTCTTTCTGCATTATAAGTAGATCTACCAGGACTTCATGCATGTATTTATGGGCATAGTGACGTACTTCTTTCAGCAGCCCTCCAAAGGAATTCTTTATAGATCCTGTGGTAGTGGAATGCCCGTGGGTTTTTACAGTCGGCAGGTGGATAACATTTTTACCGATATACATCTTCGGGATCTCAATACCCTCAGGGAACACCTGGTTTAGCTTTAATAAGGGCTCTTTAAAATCATACTTTACCCACTCAACTTCTGTAAGTGGATAAAACTGCAGCCCGTATTTTTCCAGGATCGGAGACCATTTATTATTTTTCGCCCCTTTGAGCGGGTTTGTGACAACAGTTTTATTTTCCACCGCGTATAGAGTATCTTCAGGATAACCAGCTTGGATAAGTGTCTTGACTAATCCTTCCACCTGCCACGGCTGGCTGGAACAGGCAGGAAAATATTTGGTCCAGGAAAGGTTAAGCTTGATAAGAGTTTCGCTTCCTGCGGATATGAATTTTTCCAATTCGGCCATATGGATTAATTTTTTATAGTCTTCCAGGATTGTATCTGGTGAAGTTTTTAAAACAACGACTTTTGATTTTTCCATTCCTTTATCCCCTTACATAAATAATAAAAAACGCGCTTATAATCCAGAATAAAATAGTTGCAAGCAGGGGTTTGTCTTTTAGAATCAAGGTTTCCGGAGTGCCGCCCTTAAACTTATGATGGATAAGGTATAAGTAACGGAAAATTCCATAAAGCACAAAAGGGACAGTATAAATGAGTTCACGGGTCCCGAATTTTGCCACAGTTTCCTCTGAAATCGTATAAAGACAGTAGGCAATTACCGTTGAAGCTGTTACTACAGAAATCATCTGGTCCAGGAGAGCAGCGGAATAATCAGTCAGAACAGTTCTGTGCTCACCAGCACCACCCTTAAGCAGAAAAAGCTCATGCCTTCTTTTACTGAGCGCCAGAAAAAGCGCCAGAAGTAAAGTGCAGATCAACAGCCAGGGTGAAATATCCACTTTAATTGCCATAGCTCCGGCGGCTACCCGCATGACAAATCCAATTGAAATAACAAGTACATCCAGAATTACTATATGTTTTAACCAGAAAGAATAAGCTATTTGCAGAACAAAAAACAGGAGCACGATCAATATAAAATTTAAATTTAAAGTCAAGGCTAGAAGAATACCGAGAGTACTGAATATAACAAATCCCGTCACGGCCTGCGCTCGAGTAATTCGCTCGGCTGCCAGGGGCCTTTTAGACTTTAAAGGATGAAGGCGGTCTTCGTTAAGGTCTATTATATCATTGAAAATGTATAAAGAACCTGACAGAGCACAAAAAACAGAAAAAGCTATACCGGCTTTTATAAGCAGAGGAATAGTAAAGGCTTCTTGTGAAAAGATAAGTGCGGCAAAAATAAATAAATTCTTACTCCACTGTTGAGGACGGAGGGATTTTATGATTTCAAAAAACACCATTTTAATCATGCCTGGGATAATGAGCCTCAACTGTCGATTTTATCCCGCCCCTTGAGCTGAACTCACCAGTTACGTATGCCTTTTTGGGTCTGCAGGCAGCAACTACATCCTCCAAAATCCTGTTTACCGCATTTTCATAGAATATTCCCAAATCTCTGTAGGCGAGAATGTACATTTTTAAAGATTTAAGCTCCAGACACAAATCAGCAGGCACATAGCGGATTGTAATTACCCCGAAATCAGGGAGACCGGTCTTGGGACATATGGAAGTGAACTCTGGGATCTCGATTTTTATCTCATAATCCGGGAAATGATTTGAAAAAATCTCAATTGCAGGAAGTTTCACATCCAATCCGGCTGAAGCGGCATCTTTATATTCACCTGCCATCTTTTAGCCTCCTTGCTTGCATTTATTGAAGTATATCCAAACTATATCATTATTACAAACCAAATCTCTAAGGGATCAAGTCTTCATATTCCACATTTCCATATTCTAATTAGTTTCATATTTATGAAGGAAATGTGGAATATGAAGACTTGACCCCTTCTCTAAGCTAAAAAGTACTTGACAAAATCAGGCCTTAGGGTTATATTGTTATTGAAAATGATTATCATTACCATTAAACAAGGAAATAATGCAGGGTAAAGGCAAATGGCAGAACAGGTTTAGCGGACATGGACGCCGCTGGACAATGCCGCGCGAGACTATTTTGCAGCAATTAAACAAGACAAAAAAACATCAGAGCCCCAAAGAGATCTTTTCAGCTATTAACAAGTTTAACCCGGGCATCGGATTAACTACCATTTACCGTACCCTTGAGCTGTTGGACAAAATGGGAGTAATACACAAGCTGAGGATCGGGGATGGACAAGTCCGCTATGAGCTCCAAGGAAAAGAAAAAGAAGACCACCATCACCATCTTATCTGCACTTCCTGTGGAAGGATTATCGATTATACCGATTTTATAGACGAGGAGACGGAGTTGATCAAAAAAACTGAAAAAGCTTTAAATAAAAAACACAATTTTGTAATTAATAACCATAATATTGAATTTTACGGACTTTGTGAAAAGTGCCGTTAAAGGAGGTGAACAAAATGCCAAGAGGAGACGGAACAGGACCCTGGGGACAGGGATCAATGACTGGCCGCGGACTCGGATATTGTTCAGGTTATACACAACCCGGATTTATGACACCCGGACCGGGTATGGGACTCGGACGAGGCATGGGTGCGGGCTGGACACCAGGTCGCGGCATGGGCCGAGGCCGCGGTATGGGCATGGGCCGGGGAAGATTTGCCGGCTTTCAGGGATACACCTATCCCCAGATGATGCCTTACGGAACTCCCCCCCCATATGCTTATCCCCAAAACTTTCCCCCATCATATCCACAAGGCCAAGCCCAGAATTCCCAAGAAACCAGCCGAAAAGAGAGCGAAAAAAAACAAAAGTAATTCAGCGTATTGAGATAGCAACAATTTATTGAGGAGAAAAAGATGAGAAACAGAAACAGATATTTATACAATTTAACCGGGCTTCCCGGGTGGATGCGATTTGGGTACTCACCCGGATGGATAGGTAGAAGCTCAAGCGGAGTCGGACCGGCTGCGCAATATCTCCTCACCGGCAGCTGGCCGACTCCTCAGATGAACTATGCCTGGCAGTATGGCCAGGCTCCCTATCCTTCCCCAAACGATTTCCCTATCCCGGGATTTGGAACGCCATATGACCCCTGGGGCGCTGCCGAAATAACCCCTGAACAGGAGCTTTATTTACTTAAAACCCAGGCTGAACAATTGGAAGATGAACTCTACGGTATAGAACAAAGAATCAAGGAAATTGAAAAAGATACAAAAGGAGAAAAGAAATGAAAATTGCAATTACTGCTTCAAACCCGGACCTTTCAAGCCCTGTTGATCCCAGATTCGGAAGATGTCCCTATTTTATTATTATCGATCCCGATACAATGGAATTTGAAGTTAATGAAAACACAAACCTCAATGGAGCAAGTGGAGTCGGGATCCAATCTGCCCAGTTTGTAGCCAATAAAGAAGTCAAAGCTCTCCTAACGGGAAGCTGCGGGCCAAATGCATTTCAAACCCTTCAGGCTGCAGGAATTGAAGTTATTACTGGCGTTTCAGGTACTGTCCAAGAAGCCGCCACCCTCTATAAAGAAAAAAATCTTAAATCAACCTCTCAAGCAAACGTCGCCCCTCATTTCGGAATGGGAGCAGGAACAGGTTCTGGCATGGGCCAGGGCATGGGCGGTGGCTTGGGCCAAGGTATGGGAATGGGACGTGGCCAGGGCATGGGACGCGGTATGGGCCAAGGACAAGGGATGGGCCGAGGCATGGCTCCCGGAGGCACCGGCATCCCCCCCGTCAGCCCTAATCCTCCCGGCATTCCCCCAGAGGACGAAGTAAAAACCTTGCAACAGCAAGC
Organism: uncultured bacterium; assembly: GCA_965603705.1. GTDB lineage: Bacteria > Acidobacteriota > Aminicenantia > Aminicenantales > Aminicenantaceae > JAUVXM01. Next base: position 12,688 of record CBFDDY010000035.1, read on the forward strand.
TGAATATCTGCAGCAGCAAATGAACAATATCACAAAAAGAATTGAAGAATTGAAGAAAATGAAATAGAATACAAAGTTAAAACTCAAGTTCAAAAAGGAGAAAAAAATGAAAGTTGCTATTTCCACGGACACTGGTTCTGTTTCTGCTCACTTTGGACGGTGTCCTTCTTATACTATTATTAATATAGAAGATGGCAAAATCACCAAAAGGGAGG
>CBFDDY010000036.1:0-12832 GCA_965603705.1 uncultured bacterium
CTCTGCCTAATTTTAAACTGTCAAATGATATTTCCGCCAGTAAAAGGTATTTTACCCAAGACCTTATTGATCCGGCCGTAGAGCTCACAGAGCGCGGGACTATCACAGTTCCGTCCGGGCCGGGTATTGGAGTTTTTCCGGTTGAGAAGCGGATCAAGCAGGCAACTCTTAAACAAGAAACTTTTCCGTAAAAATTTAGCCTAGATTATTCATAATAAAACGGCGGTGTTTCTATTATTTAATAATAAACAGCTTTGTCTGGCGGCCGTCGATGAATTTACAGCCGTTTTTTTTTGTATAAACGCCGCCTTCTTCAAGTCCCATGCGGACTGATTGGCCATTCCACTCAGGCACTTCATAGATGTTGTTCATTTCAATGGCGTAACAGGTATTGTAATAAAGAGGGTAGTCTCCCCGTACCGGCACACCATCCTGTCTATTCCAGAGGCCCACGACAAATCCGGCTGCATGTCCGTGAATACCGAGAGGGTGGCAGTACACAGAAGGATTTAAACCTTCAGCCTTTGCTTTTTGCAGGGACGATTTTAATACGGCGTTTCCTGCCCTGCCAAACTTGTGCTCAGCCATGACGATGTCCTGCAGTTTGTTCCCCAGCCTTAAAGCTTCCTTTAAACCCTCAGGAGCGTCCTCTTCCCCAATTTTGCACACATAAGCATTTTGCTGGGTATCGGTGCAGAGCCCTAAATAGACGATGCCGATGTCGCAGTGGAGAAGGTCACCGCGTCTTATAACTGTGTTTTTATCCGGGTATTTAGCTGCTTCTTTTTTTGAACGTTGAATGGAAACAGAGGGCTGGAACCAGGCTTCTACTCCCAGGTCAGTATATTTTTGCCTTATCCACCAGACGACTTCATCCGTAGTTGTGATATCAGGAACGATGACCCTGTTTGAGAAAAATTCGCCAATAATGTCATGAGCAATGCCGCAGATATGGCGATGAATGCTTAATTCCCGGGGGCTGCGTGTCTCAAGCCATCCCAAACACAGGTTTTCTGCAGAGACCAGCTTTTTTGAGTATTCAGGGCCCAGGGCTTTGACCAGGCGGGCTTTAAAGGAAGCTGATAATCCGTCCCCAAAAGCCCAAGTCGCGGATTCATTGATCCCGACTTTTTTAGGATCTTGTTCTTTTATATAGTCTGCCAGATTGACTATCTGGTCTTTAGTATTATCTGTATAGATTGTTTTATACAATTTTCCCATCCCATAAAAGCTTCCTGTCAGACGTTTCACGCCTTCGTCGCCTTTGTCATGAAAAATAAGAATTGAGGTTCTGCGAGCGGCCATGGTCGGTTCCGGGACCATTGTCATATAAACCGGATCTTCGTTGTATTCACGACAAATGATGATCCACATGTCTATTCCCTCGCGGCGCATTAATTCCGGCACAATGTGTTCGAGCCTCCATTCCAGGATCTCATTCATAACTTTGGCTCTTTGCTGTTCCGGCAGGATGTGGTCAATATCGTTTACATCTGTTACGCCGATATTTTGGGCAAGAGTAATCCCGGCTGCCAGAATAAACAAGATTGAAATAAAAATTGTAAGTTTTGTTTTTTTCATATTTTGCCTCCTTTTAGTTTTTGTGAATAATGCAGACTGGCTTTCACTTTATTAAACATTTAAATAAAAATCAATAAAAGAAGTAATTTGAGTTCAATGGACTTTGCTATGAGTTCGGCAAGAAATTGAATAGGTAAAACATTTTGTTTTTTTTAAGATATTTATATATACTAACTTAACTTAATAGAAAAAAAAGGAGGAAGAAAAAATGAAGGAAACTTTTATCTTTTTTATCTGTGCAGGATTATTGTTTGTATCCTGTTCAAAGCAACCGGTTGAAAAACCAGTCGGAGAGAATCCCTTCTTTTCCGAATACGATACCCCTTTTAAGGTTCCTCCTTTTGATGAAATTACAGAAGAGCACTATTTACCGGCGTTTAAAGAGGGGATAGTCAAGGATCAGAAGGAAATAGATGCGATCGTAAATAACCCTGAAGGTCCTACTTTTGCAAATTCCATTGAAGCACTGGACTATACCGGAGATTTATTGACTAAGGTTGAAAGTGTTTTCTATAACCTGCTTGGGTCAAATACAAATGACCAGATGCAGGAGATAGCAAAAGAAGTTGCTCCCCTGTTGTCCAAACATGGAGATGATATCAGGCTGAATGCTGATCTATTTAAAAGAGTTAAAGCAGTTTATGAAACAAAAAACGAGCTCTCGCTTACTCCGGAACAGGCTCAACTGCTGGAAAAGACATATAAAGTATTTGTCAGAGGAGGCGCGAATCTGGGGCCGGAAGAGCAGGCCAGATTAAGGGAGATAAACAAGGAACTCTCGCTTCTTTCCCTTAAAGTTGGGGAAAATATTTTAAAGGAAAATAATGCTTTTGAAATGGTTTTAGAAAATGAGGAAGATTTGGCCGGCCTGCCGCAGTCAGCAATAATTGGGGCTGAAGAAGCGGCTAAAGAGAGAGGAAAGGAAGGGAAATGGGTGTTTACGCTCCATAAACCCAGTATGATCCCTTTTCTTCAGTATTCCAAAAAACGGGAGTTTAGAGAAAAGATCTTTAAAGCTTATATCAACCGGGGTAATAATAATGATGAGTTGGATAATAAAACCAATTTGTCTAAAATGGCAGCCCTACGGGTGGAAAAGGCAAATTTATTAGGTTATGACACGCACGCTGATTTTGTGCTGGAAAATAATATGGCCAAAAAGCCAGATAATGTATACAAACTGCTGGAACAGATCTGGAAACCAGCTTTGGCCAAAGCCAAGGTGGAGGCCAAAGATCTTCAGGCTATGATCGATAAAGAAGGCAAAGATTTTAAACTGGAAGCCTGGGATTGGTGGCTCTATTCTGAAAAGCTTAAAAAAGCCAAATATGCCCTGGATGATGAAATTTTACGGCCTTATTTTAAGCTGGGAGATGTCAGAGATGGCGCTTTTTATGTGGCGAATAAATTATTCGGGATAACGCTTGAAGAGAGGACTGATATTCCCAAGTACCATGAAGATGTAAAGGTTTTTGAAGTAAAGGAAGCCGACGGCTCCCATATCGGTATCCTTTATCAGGATTACTTTCCTCGAGCAAGTAAAGATGGTGGTGCCTGGATGAACAGCTTCAGAAAACAGTCTCGTAAAAACGGCAAGGAGATTCATCCGGTCATTGCAAATGTCTTTAATTTCTCTAAACCGACCGGCGACAAACCAGCTCTTATCACTTTTGAGGAAGCCCTGACCTTATTCCACGAGTTCGGGCATGGTTTGCATGGGTTGTTATCGAATTGCACCTACAATATGCTTTCAGGTACATCAGTACCCCGGGATTTTGTGGAGCTGCCCGCCCAGGTTTTGGAGAATTGGGCGGCTGACCCTGAGGTCATCAAAATCTATGCCAAACATTATAAGACTGGAGAAGTGATTCCGCAGGACTTGCTTGACAAGATTAAAAAGAGCGGTCATTTTAATCAGGGTTTTGCCACGGTTGAATACCTGGCGGCCTGTTTTCTTGATATGGACTGGCACACTTTAACAAAGGCTGAAGAAGTTGATGCGGAAAAATTTGAATCCGATTCATTAAATAAGATAGGCCTTATCCCTGAAATTGTGGTCAGATACAGAAGTCCTTATTTTACTCATATATTCAGCGGAGGATATTCTTCAGGATATTACAGCTACATATGGGCTGAGGTTCTGGATGCCGATGCTTTTCAAGCCTTTAAAGAAACCACTCTTTTTAACCCGGAAAAAGCTCTGTCCCTGCGCAAAAATATCTATGAAAAAGGCGGGACAGAAGACCCCATGACCCTATACGTTCGTTTTAGAGGGTTTGAACCGAAAATAGATGCCTTGCTGAACAAGAGAGGGCTTAATTAATTAAAATATAACGAGAGAAAGAAAGAAAGAGGAAAGAGGGGACGGGCCTCATTAAATTCATTATATTCAATAAGATAAGTCTATTTTTAGGGGTGAAATAAGGCCTTAAACTGCATTTTTGGGGTCAAAATTTAACTATAAGGTGATACTTCTTCTTGAAGTTTATAAGAATCTTTGTCTTTGCTTTTTAATATTTTTCTACCTTTAGCCTTTTCTCCCAGTTTGCCTTGGATTTTTTCTATGAAATCTTCTCCACCTACTGCTATGCTTTCTGTCCAATAGCTCTCACGCTGAATATTTTTTGAGTTCAAATATTCTTCTATCCATATATCATAGGTGCCCTTAAAGGTTCTTATGTCTTCGCCAAAAAAATTTACCCACCTCTCCTTATCGATAATAGTATACCTTTGCCTATTCCCTGATATTTCTTGGTACCCACAGTATGGCCATTGTCTGGGATGATTGACAACACCAGCTCTTACCATGTTCATGTCTATATAAACCATGCACTTAATCAAATGGTTATCTGTCGCTACCGCTGTTGCATGATATCGATCTTCCCAGAAGGATCCTCTTCTCTTCTTTCTCTTATTATATTCCCATGCTGTCCTTCCAGAAGCAAGATGAATGGCGTTAGCAATATCATTTTCCTCACCATCACAAAATACAAGTAGATGAATATGGTTTGATGTAACAATATAATTCAAGATCGATATTTGAAATCGTTGATTTGCTTGATACAACCAATAAAGCCATTTTTTTCGATCACGGTGGAATTTAAGTAAAAATTCCTTTTTATGACAACGATGAGTGATATGCCAGACATAACCTGGAAGGTAGTGACGTTTTGCTCTGCTCATTGTTTGTTTACCTCCATTGTTTGTTTAACGTCTTTATATTAAAGACGATTTTACCCCCCCCAAATTCTCATTTAAGCCAATTATACATAGTGAAATTTGAAGAAACTTATTGATTCTAATTTAATTACTGAAGCCCGTCCCCGGTTCCCCCGGTTCCCCCGGTTCCCTAAGGTGTTTCGAACTTGTCCTATCTGTCAAGCCGGGTCAGCCCGAATTGTTTTGCCCATTTAAGAGCTTCGTTGTACTCACTGCTGTTTATAGGCCTGGCGATTTCTGGATACTGGCGAGCTTTGTACTCTGGCCGGTACTGGCGCATTATATTGATATAAGTGGTTTTTGACAGCTCCTCAGCTATAAATTTTAAAACTTCTTGTGTGCTTGATATCCGGTTCGGTAATACCAGGTGTCTTATAAGAAGCCCTTTCTTCGCGATTAGCCTGCCGCTTACTTCCAGATCTCCTACTTGTCTAAACATTTCCTTTAATGCTATCTTAGCATAGTAAGGATAATTGTAGGCTTCACTGGAATATTTGGCAGCATATTCAGGGTTCATATATTTAAAGTCGGGTAGATAGATGTCCACAATACCATCAAGAAGTTTAAGTATCTCCAGCTTCTCATACCCTCCGGTGTTATAAACAATAGGAATGTGTAAACCCATGGGAATGGCTTTCATCAGGGCATTGACAATACCCGGGACATAATGAGTGGGTGTTACCAGATTGATATTGTGGCAGCCCAATTTCTGAAGCTTTAGCATTGATTCAGCAACTCTTTCTTCTGTTACTTCTATTCCTTCCCCTTCAATGCTTATTGAGTGATTTTGACAATAAAGACAGCGCAGCCCGCAGTGTGAAAAAAATATTGTTCCTGAACCTTTCTGTCCTACAAGCGGTCTTTCTTCCCCAAAATGGGGAAAAGAGCTCGATATTTTTAGGGTTGCAGTCGCCTGGCATTTACCCAGCTCTTTTCGGGTTCTGTCAACGCGGCAGTCACGGGGACAAAGGGTGCAGTTTTCATAATATGAGCTAAGTTTTTTCGCGCGTCTCTTAAGCTCACCGTTTTTATATAACTCTAAGTAGGAAGGATATTTGGGAGAGTCATTTTTTGTCATTTTTTTATCTATATAAGAGAATGGTGTTTCAGGATAAAGCAAAAAAAAGCCGGCCAAAGGCAGCGAATCATTTAGAAAACTCCGCCTTGATATCTTTTCCATCTTCCCTGATCTAATTCTGGCACAATAGGGAATTCTTGTCAAAAATAGAATTGTCGCTTATGGGAAAATTTTACTATCCACCCAGCTGGTAAACTCTTCTTCTGGCATGGCCCCGGAGGCCCTGGCTCTCTCACTCCCACGATAAAAAATAATATAAGTTGGGAACGAGGTGATTCCCAGGGCTGATCCGATTTCAGGGTGGTCTTTAATACTAAGCTTAATGGTCATGATTTTTCCTGCTCGTTTCTTAGTTAAGTCTTCGATGATTAAGTGCATTATATGACAGCTGGCAATTTTATGTGAATAAAAATCAACCAGGACTGGTAAATTTGCTTTTTTGAAAAGAGTATAGGCCTGTTGAGGCAGGGGCCTGATAACTCTCCCTGGTTCCGGGAGGATAGCTCTACATCGTCCACAGACCACTTTTTTTCCACTTGCCTCAATAGGGAAGTTGTTTGTTACTCCACACTCAAGGCAAGATACCTTGACCTTTGCTCCCATCACTCGTTATTAATATAACACAAATGGAATTTAATCTACAATTAAATTATTAGCCGATCCAAAACATCTCAATCGCCTGTTTTCCTTTGATATTTGAGCTATCCGGTTAAACTATTTTTTCCCTTTGACTTGAGATATTGCTAATATTATCGTAGATAGAGGAAATACATCATAAGAAGGAGATAATAATGGCAAAACATATTTTTCAGTTTATTTCAGTTTTTTCTTTGCTTTCAATAATGGTGCTGCCGATTTTTTGTTTAGCTCAAGGCCAAAATAAGATTGATAAACTCAGAATCAATGCCGAGCGGCTAGAACGGCGCCTAGAAAAGTTGGCGGAATTCGGAAAAATTCCTACCGGCGGAGTCCATCGATTGGCTTTCAGTGAAGTTGATATCAGGAGCCGCAGATATATAAGATCATTGATGAAAGAAGCTGGTTTAGATGTCCACACTGATGAGGCTGGAAATATAATTGGGTGGAGAAATGGGAGCCGGCCTGACCTTCCTCCCATTGTTTTTGGTTCTCATACAGACACTGTTCCAAGCGGCGGCAAATATGACGGGGCTGTGGGTGTTTTGGGCGCGATCGAATGTGCCCAGGTACTTAATGAAAACGCAATCCAAACCCGGCATCCTCTTGAGGTTGTAGTCTTTACAGATGAAGAAGGGGGTTTGGTGGGAAGCCGGGCCATGAACGGTACTCTTACTTTGAAGGCGCTTGAAGTTGTAAGCCTTAGCGGGAAAACGATTAGAGAAGGTATCCGTGCTTTAGGTGGAGACCCTGAGAGCTTCCCTAAGGTTAAACGGGAAAAAGGGAGTATAAGAGCTTTTATTGAAGTTCACATTGAACAAGGAGCGGTGTTGGATTCCGGAAATATCGATATTGGGGTTGTGGAAGGTATAGTTGGTATCAGCAGATGGGATGTGACTTTTAAGGGATTTTCAAATCACGCCGGGACAACTCCTATGGATATGAGAAAAGATGCGCTCCTGGCGGCTGCTCATTTCGTGATCGCAGTAAATAAAATTGTCAGAAACGAACCCGGCCGGCAGGTAGGCACTGTAGGCATGATTAAGGCGGAACCAGGGGCTCCCAATGTTATTCCGGGGCGGGTGAAGATGAGCCTGGAACTGCGCGACCTTTCTGAAGAAAAGATCAAATCCTTGTTTAAAAAAATTCAAAAAGAAGCACAAACTATTGCAGAAAAAAGCGGGACTGAGGTCACATTTGTGTTTATAGACACTATGGCATATCCGGCGCCCACTGATCCGGAGATAAGGAAATATATAGCTGAATCTGCAGAGCAGTTAGGCCTGACATCTCTGTTTATGCCCAGTGGCGCGGGCCATGATGCCCAGGATATGGCCAAGATCGCTCCTACGGGAATGATATTTGTTCCCAGTATAGGGGGAATAAGCCATTCCCCCCAAGAATTCACTCCAATGGAAGATATTGTCAATGGCATAAATGTGCTGCTCCAGACAATTTTAAAGATCGACATAGGAGCTCAGGAATAATCCGTACTATACCTTCCAATGCAAATCAGGGAAGAGCCTTAATGAGGCCTGTTCCTGATTTTTATGATCGAAGGGATAGAAAACCGGTATCAATTTCCTCGAAAAAACAATTTGACAACAGACATTTCCTTTGATATTTAACATCCCATTGCTATTGCTGGAACATTGGATATAATTATTAAGATAATGTCAGGACTTCTAAAGTGAGATATTTTACAGACAAAGTTGTTACATGAGAAAATTTTTTATAACCTTGTTCACTCCTGCCGCCCGTTATATGGCCAAGGTTAATCCAAATACCCTTACAATAATTTCCCTGATAGCCGGGATCCTGGCTGGGATTTCTTATGTAGGTTCCCATATAAGTCCATGGTTTTTCTTGCTGGGAGGAGGTTTTGTAATGATCTCCGGGACCGCTGACAGCCTGGACGGCATCATGGCACGCATGTATGACCGGGTCACCAAAAAAGGTGATTTTCTTGACCATTTCTGCGACCGTTTAGTAGATATTTCAATTCTCCTTGGACTCACTTTTTCAAGAGGGGCCCATTTGATCCTAGGTTTTTTTCTCATCCTATTGGTTTTGCTCCACAGTTATCTTGGAACTCAGATAGAGGCCACTTTGGGTAAAAGGTCTTACAAGGGAACGGGCAAAGCTGAATTCTTTGTGGGGCTTATTGTGTTTTCTTTGCTCGCGGTAATATTGCCAGAAATATCATTGGAGATCACCGGGGAAAAAATGGTTTTGGCGGATATTTATATGAGCATTCTCTTGATAGCAACCCTGATCAGCCTGATCCAGCGATTCTCCCGAGGAATCAGATCCTGCATCCAATGGGATAAAAAAGAATAGGCATGGAGATAAATAGTATAGCTGTCCATGCAGCCCTATTGTGGGGAATATTTCTTACAGTATCAGCTGTTATCTCTCTTATTGTTCGAAAACTAAAAAAGCACAATTTTTTCCCACGGCTGGCTGTATGGGTTGTTATTATTCCCCTATACCTTTTAGCTTTATACTTTGGAAAATGGACCTTCTTTGTGCTTATTGCCCTCAGTTTCCTGGCCTCGTATTATGAGTTAGTAAATATAAATACGGAAACAAAATTCTGGCAGCATTTTGTCTCCCTGACTCTTGCTGTGCCCTGGCTTATATGCGCACAATTACTCAAGTATTCTTCCTGGATGATAATTCCTGCTCTATTGGCCCTGGCTGCTGTTTTGTATATATTCAAAACATGGAACAAGGAAAGCCGATGGAACCTGCCGATTTTGGCCTTTATTGTAGGAGTGGGTTTTTCTTACTGGATATATTTGAATAGACTAGGGAGTTTTCGACTCGTTTTATTTGTTTTTTCAGTGGTTGCACTTTGTGATATTATGGCTTTTGTCACCGGGAGGATGTTGGGAAAGTACAGTCCATTCCCCAAAATAAGCCCCAACAAAACAATTGCCGGCTATCTAGGAGGATTTCTCAGCGCTCTTCTTGCCGGCTATCTTTTCTGGTTTGCTGTTCCGGAGCTGAATTTTTTCCAGGTAACACTAGCAGGATTACTTCTTGCCCTATCAGGAGCATCAGGAGATCTGTTAGGATCAAAGATTAAACGTCTCTATGGCCTGAAGGATTTCAGCTGCCTACTAGGTCCCATGGGCGGTATAATCGACAGGCTGGATTCCCAGCTTATAACTGCGGGACTTTTTTATTATTATCTGATATTAATAATAAAATAGATCCTATTATGCGCTCTCTATTTTCCCAAAAAAAAATACATCCCATACTCTTCGGGTTGCCCAGATTCGCCACTATGTTTTTTTATACTTCCCTGGTGATTCTATCCCTTCCACTGGTTGTACTCGACAAAGTAGGAGAAAACAGCAAAGGGCTTCATCTCGGCCTGATCACAGGAGGAGCCGCCCTTTTAAGTATCGGGATCCTTTATATTTTTGGGATTTATAGAGACCGGAAAAGGAGAACCTATCAAGGATTGAGATACCCCTTATACGGTCTTTCTCTTTCCCTCCCGGCTCTGGTTTTAATATCCCTGAGCAGATATTATGCTGTATTGGTTATCGCTTTTTTTATTCTCATCATATCCCGCGCTTTCTGCGAGGCATCACATCTTTCTATTCTGACGGACCTGCCAAATCTGAAGAACAGGGAGAGTTATACTGCCGGGATCGCTTTCTGGCATTTTCTCGGTTCCGGTTTAGGAGCTTTTTCCTTTGGTTTTTTACCGAAACTAAATGAGCTCTTCGGATTGCGGTTGTCTTCAGGGCTTGGGGCTAATGCCATATTAATCGTATTGATTTCTATATTCGGGTTTCACATTATTTTTATCCAGGCGGGGAAAAGCCAACACTTGCTTTCAGAAAAAAAAGAACAGACTATCCGGTTTAAAATTCCGAGCAGCTTAAAATATCTGATTTTTGCCAGGTTTTTTTTACTGTCGGGAGTTCTTATCATCTCTACGTTCCTTATTTTTGTCGTGCGCGATTATATGGGCGCTGTTGATGTGGAAAAAACCACATCCTTGTTATACTCCGGGTCAATTCTGGGTGCCTTAATCTCTGCTATACCTGCCGGAAAAGTCGTGAAACGAAAAGGAGAAATCCTGGTTCTTTATTTTTCCGGAATATCCCTGGCAGTCGTAACCGCTGTGTTTTTTTTATTCGGCCCAATACTTCCTGAGATCAACATACCATGCATGATCCTTTATGGTGCGGGTTTCGCAGGGATAATATCTTCCGGACTTTCTTTAACCGTAAAACTTATTCCCCATCCCCAAATGTCAGGACGGATTATGGCGATCATAACTGCAAGCACTTTTCTCGCCCAATTTTTCGCATCAATATCCGGAGCTTTGGTCCTTGACCCTCTGAATCGTCTAAAAAATAATCTTGGATATTTCGTGCTGCTAGCCATAATAGAAATATATTTCATCCTGGGAGGTGTATTTCTCTATCGTATAAGGACTATAATATCCGAGCAGAAAAGAGGGAAAGAAATTAATAAGATTGAAAGGAGATTGCCATGATCAAAAAAAACAAATTCCAATATTATTTAGCCTCTTTATTAGGGCTATGTATGCTTACCTTCTTGCTAGGCTGCGAAGGTAAAAAGAACTTTGATCCTCCTGTTGTCACTGACGAATTTGACCGTTTTTTGGTGACAAAAACGACTCAAATCGGTGATATTATCGGTCAGGTCGAACTTGTTTTTCCAAACAGCAAAAAAGTCTACTGGAGCCTGATACCGCCTGTGCCTGGAGGGGATCAGAGGAATTATTTAAAAGAAGGTCAGTTAGATGCAACTGAAATAGTGGAGATCGATGCTGACACAGCCGAGATTCGGCTTAAAGCGCAACCGCCCAGCTGCCCGGCCCATTATTACGCTGAAGTTCGGGCTACAAATGAAGACGGATTTATGGAACAGGTCCTCATTATAATTGTTATGGAAGAGACACCAAAACAGGAAAACGCGCTGGATATTTTCACCCAGCGCATTGAGGGCTCGGGGCTAAGCTTTTATGCTACGGCAGATGTTGATCCAAGGAAAATAGAGTATGCAGCCAATGTGGCTGAGGCGCTCCTATCAAAAGATAGAAAAGGATCAGGAATAATTACGCGCCAACTCAAGCAGAAAAACAGAGTAATGACCATTTTTAAGACTTTTGAGGAACGCAATACGGCCATTGGTTTTTATATGCATAGACGGAGCCTGGGAATAAGAACTCAGGACCTTGAGGATGAAGAGATTATTCCGGACTATTTACGCCTGGGCGGGCCGGCAAACTTACGTCGTGATGCGTCTGTGGAAGAAATCACCCATTTGATCCACAGCGGTGGCATCATGGATGCCTACCCTGAGGTCCAGGAACGTCTGGAAAAGGCGACCAAAAACGCTATAGACCGAAAGTTTTTCCGTCCTTGGGATGGACTGCCGGCTGATTCATTCAGTCATGAATATCTGGCTATTGGTTTGGATATTGTATACGGAGTCCGTCAAAATCAATTCTATATGGGCCGCATTAAGGACGAAAACGGCAATTCGATCCAACCGGCTTTCCGCTTAAGTCTCGACAATGATGTGCTGATGACCGCTGAAAATCTCAACAAGCATGACCCTGAACTTTATGAGATCGTTTCATTTCTCTTCCCCACCCGTAAGGAGTTTTTTAAAGAGATGGGTTGGTAGATTTTAATGAATTCTCTTTAACTATTAAAGAAAGAACTTCCAAAACAGAACACGTAGTTATGTTGAATGAGCTTGAGAAGTTAAAAAATGCATAATCTTTATAAACTTTTGATTTTCACCTGCTATGGCGGATGTGCCACAGGAGTTGCTGCATCCAAAGCCTGTATAAGGATATGGGAGGAAAATCCGGATGATGTGAAAATTGGATGTCTTCCTGCTGTTATAGTGCCATGGAAGTTTAAGGAGATTGTAAAAAATTCAAAAAAACGAATTTTAATAGATGCTTGTGCAGTTCAATGTGGTAAAAAACTTTTCGAAAGGGAAGGAATGTCTGTAGATAGTTACCTTGAACTTACTTCCTTTCTCAGCATAAAAAAAGAAAAGAGATTGCCCTTGAAGGATTTAGAAGAAAAAGTTTATAAAGTTATTCAAGATGAAGTGAAGATTCTTTTGCGAAAGGAGTAAAAATGACGGATGCTATGACAAAGTGGGAAAGAGAAGAAGGGATTAAATTCCTGAAGAAAATCGGAATAAAAACTGGTCAGACCGTTTTAGATTTTGGGGCGCGTGTTGGTCATTATAGTATTCCAGCGGCAATTGCTGTTGGAAAAAATGGTTTAATTTATGCAGTGGATA
>CBFDDY010000037.1:0-12761 GCA_965603705.1 uncultured bacterium
GCCCTCCAGTTTATATTCAATAAACGAATGTCCCATAACTGGCAGTTGCTGGCTTCAATCATCTGGAGCAAAACCTGGGGTAACATTGGAAACACATTGACTTACAACACTCCTAATGACTTGCTCTATTCAGAAGGCCGGTTGAATTACGACCGCCCCCTTAATATAAAAATCCAGAGCTCTGTTATCCTTCCTTATGACTTTGTTTTAAGCGCTTATTTTAATCATCGTTCCGGCTCTCCCTGGAACAGGACGGTGACAGTCTATATCCCAGACGATACAAAATATTGGGACCCAGGGGCATGCTACACAATTCCAACAGAAGAAAAAGGCGCCAGGAGAACCCCCTCCATTACTACTTTAGACCTTAGAATCGAGAAAAGCTTCGCTCTGGGCAAAGCTACCTCTATAAGTGGATATATCGATATCTTAAATGCTTTGGGAAAAAGCGGCTATCAGGTTGTCTCAAACTCAGGCGGTTTTCTTGACTACCGGGACCCCGACAATCCGACTTATGAAAAATATGTAGATTACAGCAATATTTACGGTCCCTACACCAACAGAATCATCAAGTTCGGCCTGATCTTTACTTTTTAAGCTCAAATCCCAGAACTTTCCGGATAGTTTTATTTCCAGTCGTGTTTTTTAGAGTGGCAAATATTTTATTCCGCCCCTTACGTAGAAGGTCAACATATTTTTCAATAACAAACGGGAGCTCGATCTTATATTTCATCCCTTTGCTTTCCTGCAGTTCCTCCTCTGTCTTTATCACTTCAAACGATTCTTCGTACTCCCAGATCTTCTTCTCATCTATATCCTTAACTTCAAGATAGAGCTCAAGTACTGTTGCCATCTCACCTTCTTTTTCCTTAAGCCACAGGTGGGAAAAAGGCACTTCCATAAATATAGTACCCTCCACTCTTCCCTCCCCTATAAGGGCAGCTTTGACCTTCCAGCTAAAATTGAAAAATTTTTCCTGGTCTTGAATGGTCTGCTGAGCCTCACTTTGGGCTTTGTTTAATTGATGCATATACATAAGATTCGTAGTGCGAAGCTGAGTCAGATTATAGGTCACCAGTCTATAATGTCCGGAACAAGAGGAATCAATAAATACAACAGGAAAGTTTCCATAATACCAGGTCTCACTACAATTATAACTGGGATTATTTGTTATTCGGTCCATAGGAGGTCCAAACAAAACATAGATGCGCCCCCGGTCAGTAAGCCAACCCGGCCTTCCTTCACCCAGGAAGAGTTCATCAGCCCTTTCAATTCGGTTATAATATTCCATTTTAAACTCATTTTCTTCTGTCTGAGGATCCGGATCGCGCTTGGCCCAGAATTCCTGTTTAAACTCTTCTTTTTCAGTAGCCGGCAGTTCCAGAAACATCTTCCTTTCTTCAGAGGTAATAATATACCTGATCTTGTCTAACCATTCCGCGTTTACTGGATCCAGTTTTTGTTCCAGGCTATAATAATGGCAGGAAATCGATAAAATCAGCGGGAGGCAAAATAGCATCAGCAGCCCCGGGATAACCAGTCTCCTTTCCCGCATATGCTTTTTAAAAAGTAAAAGGTGCATTATTTTTTCTCCTTTAAAGTTTCCACATTTTTTTCAATTTTAGGCTGGTCTGAATTAATCTCAAGCGATTTCATCCAAGCAGTCAGGGCCTCCGACATATCTTTAAGTTGAAAATAACATTCACCGATAACATTAAGGCAGTTGGTGTTGAGGCCATGATGCTTCATGGCTTTTTCAAATATATCAATCGCTTGAGCAAACTCCCCCCTGTACTGATAAGCTCTGCCCAGAATAAAAAATATTTCGTATTTTGGAGGCTCATCCAGGTTAACAAATGGAAGCAAAACAGCCGGTACTTCATCATAGTTTTTTTTCTTCATATAAACACGAGCCAAATTAAGGGCAAATTCAGCATTTTCCGGATTTTTATGAAAAGCGGCCTCCAGTTTGGCCTCAGCCGTATCCAGCTGTCCGGTATTGAACAGCTGCGTGCCAAGTACATAAGCATAAACCGGATTTTCAGTTCCGGGCAACAGTTTACTGTAAATCCAGGGGCGGGTTATATTTTCCATATAAGTGACATCAAATTCATCGCTCTCAAAAAGCTTTTCCTGGCTGTCCACAATAAGAGAAACCCGGACCCGGTAGTGGGCTGGGGAAAAATTTTTAAGGGGAAACTTCTCTACAAAATCCGGAATACTCTTATATTCCCTTATCTTTCTGGAAAGACTAAAAATATCTTTCCCATCGCGGGAAAAATTATATTTTATCACTGCCTTCTCTTTTTCATCCAGGCTAAGGCCATGAATCTGATAAGCCAGCACTAGATCATCCTTTCTGAGAAATACCCGGTTTGCCTGAAAATACATCTGATAGTTTCCAGCCTGAAAAGGCCGCAGACGATTGTTAGTCGGAATATTCCGGTTCATGCGGTAGCCTAAGAGCAGAGAAGTCATCTGGATCCGATCTTTTTCTCCGGGAATAAGGAGGGTTCGTTCCAGAGAAGTAAATTCTTTAGAGATCTCATTCTTAACCAGAACGGATAAGCGATATTTGCCAGGAATCAAAGGAAACATGTCCCGGATACTTATAGGCCGGTTGCTTACCTGTTTTATCTGTTCTTCTTCAAATTCCAAGGGGATAGCCTTATCAAACTGATACACTGTTTTGCCTTTGATCGTAGAAACGGACCCATTTAATTTTAAGGTTGTGTAAAACTTGTCCTGGTACTGGTTTACAGATAGTCTTTCCGGTTCTATGGCATAATGAACAAAATATATTCCGGAAGAATCCTTCAATACTTTTACCAAAGAATCACAGTCCATATAATTCGCTGTATATTCCACCTCGACCCGGTCCTTATATTCTAAGAATTTCCGGGCATATCTATCCTCTATTCCCCTAACAGGCGTGGATTCAACCCGGTTTACCAATATATCTGAAGACATGGTAGGCCGGCCGCTCGCATCCGAGCGCTCGCCCGGGATCAAGGACATAGCATAACCGGAAAGCTCGGGTTCAAATTCACGCAGCTGGCTATAAGCAGCCATGTAATCCAAAGGATCTCCAAGGTAAGAGGTCAACAGGGCCTGCGGCCCATCACCAAGCGGACTATACAATTTATATTCACCCAACCCGCCTTCCTGATAAAATACCAGATTAAATCCAGGGGGAAGACCTTTATCAGTCAGCCCCTGGAAAAACCAGACCTCTGTCGGATAAATCTGATTTTTTCCCTCAAACCTCTGAATGTCATTAGGAGCCCCGAGAATGATATATATCCTGCCGCGGTCGGTTTTCCAGCCTTCTATTGGGAGCGCACGTCCGAAAAATTGATTTGCATAATTTATGCGGCGGTAATGCTCGGTTCTTAACTCGTTCTCAGGAGTGCTAAGAGTAGGATCTCGGTGTTTCCAGAAGGCTTTAATAAACATTTCCCTTTCGCGATCTATTTTGAGCTGTAAAAAAATCTCTTTTTCCATCGGTGCTATAATATACACGACTTCCTCTTCAAGCCACTTTTTATGCTGTTTGGGAAGGTCTGCTGCTCCAGCTGCAGCGTTATGTATAAAGGAAAACAACATCACGACTAATAAATATACTTTGAGATTATTTCTCACTTCAAATTCCTCTCCATCCAAGCTAGCCTGAACTATTCCTATTTTAATTATAACATGCTGCCTTTCAACCAACAACTAAACCTGACCTATTCATAAAAAAATGGCGATGTTTATAATACTAAGTAAATGGAAAATGGTAAATAGTAAATGGACAAAAGCTCCACTTTCCAGCCTCTATCTTCTTTTTTTCTTCCCATTCACTATTTACCATTTACGATTCACTGTTTTTCTTTCATCTGCAGCAATCTCGACTCGTGAATAATCCAGGTTAGAAATCATTGAACTAGATTCATTTTTACCGGGATGTCTTGTTTAATGATTTTACTAAGAATAGGCCTAATAGGAAATAACCATAAGGATTATATGGTGCGGAAGGTGGGAGTCGAACCCACATGGCCTTTTGGGCCATAAACTCCTGAGGCTTACGCGTCTACCAGTTCCGCCACTTCCGCACACCTTACTTTTTGTAACGATCTCAAAAAAATATTATAGTTGTAATTGCTTTTTTTTTCAACTTTCCTGAATTATTCACATCTAAATAATTCAGGTTAATTAAATTAAGAGAAGATCCCCCAAAAATTTGGATACGTGTCATATATTTTTCTCTACGAGCGGGCATGGTTCTTCTCCTTTATGGAGAAGAGAGCGAAGACTGTATCCGAGCAGATTTTCCACACTGGGGAAAATTCGCGTGTTTTCGTATCAACTGACCTGATTCTTGCTTAAGGCTCAACAGCTTAGAAAAAATGGAGGAACTGCTGGAGTCAGCTACTTGACAAATTAAGATTTCGACTTATTATATTAGAGTCAAGTGTTTAATTCCTTCCAAAATAAATTTATTATTTTGTATGTCTATTTTTCCAATATTTTAAGGAGGTCAAATGAAACTTCTGAGCCAGAAACAAATCGAAACTCTGGCAAAATTTGAATGTAAAGATTTATTCACAACATCTTTTTTTCTCGACACAAGTAAAAATAGGTTGACAAAAAAAGAAATCCAACTGTCTTTAAAAAACCTTCTGGTTAACAGCAGGAAAAAGCTTAAAGTGATGTCACTTTCTAAAGCCAAAAAAGAATCTCTGGAGCAGGATCTGGAGAAAATTGAAAACTACTGTAAACAAAATCTTTCCGGAGCAAAATTTGTGGGCCTAGCGATTTTTTCCGGCAGCAAATGCGACCTGTGGAAGGTTTTTAACCTGGTTAAATCCCCCCGAAATATGATAATTTTTGACCATAATCCCTATATCCGGCCGCTATCAGCGATCCTGACTGAATACCACCGGACTTGTGTACTGACTTTCGACCGTAAAGAAGCTAAGTGGTATGACATTTTTATGGGAGAGATCTCTGAACTTGAATCTCTTCAGAGTGACGTCCCCAGCCGGATTAAAGAAGGAGGCTGGGAAGGATACAAATCAAAACGCATTGAAAGACATATGACTTCCCGTCTCCATAAGTTTTTTAAAAAAACCGCCCAGGAAACATTCACTCTAATGAAAAAATATAATTTTGAGTGGCTCTTGCTTGGATGTAAAGACGAATATTATACAGAGTTGGAACCCTTACTTCACACATACCTAAAAGAGAAAATAAAAGCACGCTTTAAAGCTAATCCCGGAGATTCAGCAAATAAAATTCTCCAGGAAACTCTAAAGATAAAAGATAAATTAAAAAAACAAGAAAAAGAACTAATCGTTCAAAAATTCATCTCTGAACACGAAAAAGATGGACTAGCTGTCTCCGGGCTGGAAAACACCTTACACAAACTAAACCGGGGGGAAGTTCATACCCTGCTGGTAACCCGCCATTTCTCCCAACCGGGAAAAGTTTGCCCTAAATGCCTATTCCTCTATGTTGATGAATCCGAATGTCCATCCTGCCGGGTAAAAACTAAATCCTTAATAGACGTTATTGATGAAGCCGTAGAAGCTGCTTTAAACTCCCGCAGTGAGGTGAAACACATAAATCCCCCCTCTTCCCTGGACAAATACGGCGGCATCGGCGCATTTCTACGTTATAAAATATAAATTTGAATTATCTTGCCTTAAACGACACCTTGTCAAAAAGACTATAGACTATCGGGATGACAAAGAGGGTAAAAAGGGAAGATGGGCTGAGCGGATTTCTTGTTGAATTATATGTTTTTCCTAGGTATTATTTTTAATGTAGTTGCTTAGTAGGTGAAAGTTTGATTAAATTGAGGGAATATCATCCTCAACATAAAAAGCAAATTCTTATAGTTAATCCTGAAGACATCCCGAATATTCACGGTCTTGTTCTTTCTTTTAAATGAAGGAACTATCGCAATATTTCTCTTGACATTGACGTTACGTAATAGTTTAAACTGTAAAAGTGATGAAAGAGAAAAGTAGGCATTATGCGGTAAAAGAACTGGCCGATCTGGCAGGTGTCAGCCGCCGGACATTGCATTATTACGATCGGATCGGACTTCTGAAACCATCTGAACGGGGATCCAACCGGTACCGCTATTATGATAAAGATTCTCTCCTTTATCTCCAGCAGATCCTATTTTATAGGGAACTGGGTATGAATCTTACGGAAATAAAGGATATTATAAGACAATCTGATTTTGATGTGATTCAGGCCCTTCACTCCCACAAAACGGCCCTGTTGAGACGTGTCGAGCGTTTAAATGAACTGATCGATACCGTTGGAAAAACAATCATTCATCTTACAGGAGGCAACAAAATGAGGAAAAAGGACATATTTAAAGGATTCAGCGAGGAAGAGCAGGAAAAATACGCCGCGGAAGCACGGGAAAAATATGACAGCCGGTTGGTGGATGAATCCATGAAGCGCTGGAAAAGTTATTCTCCAGAGAAACAAAAAGAAATCATGAAGGAAGGAAGTGCGATTTACCAGGAAATATTCGACCATATGAACAAAGGGGCAGACAGTCCTGAGGTTCAGAGGGCATTGGCCAAATGGCATCAGAATCTCCACTATTTTTATGAACCCACCCCGGCCATGCTCCGGGGACTGGGCCAAATGTACAAGGACAGTCCGGATTTCAGATCAAAGTTCGAACAGTACAGTCCGGAATTCCCGGTATTCCTGTATAAAGCGATCCAGTTGTACTACCGGAATCAAGAAAAGAGCTGAGGATCACATACGCGGATTCGGAAGGCTGCCGTTTTTCAGGAATAAAATCATTCCCAAGGGCATATTATTTTTAAACAAGTTAACTTGCAAGATAAACCCGAATCTTATTCTTGTTCAATTCTATTGACATGATGTCACGCTTCTGATATGTACTTTTTATATGTCAATTGGAGGTCACAATGAAGAGTCCTCGTTTTAAAAGGAATAATTTTATGATGATTCAATTCGTGATTTTGCTGGTTTGCGGAATTGCGTTCACTTCATGCAAAAAAGCACCAGAAGCGCCTGTCGCCGATAATCCGTTTTTTGCGGAATACGACACTCCGTTTCAGGTTCCGCCCTTCGAAAAGATCAAACCGAAACACTTCATTCCCGCTTACGAGAAGGGGATGGCTGAAGAAAAAGCAGAAGTCGATGCCCTCATCAACAATGCGGAAGAACCGAATTTTAAAAACACGATTGCCGCTCTCGCACGGACAGGGAAGCTCCTTTCCAAAGTGTCCAAAGTATTTGGGGGATTGAGCGGAGCCAACACCAACGACGAGCTCAAAGCCATTCAGAAGGAGATGTCGCCCCGTATGGCCGCCCACAATGACGAAATCAACCTGAATGAAAAACTGTTCGAGCGGATCAAGACCGTTTACGAAAAACGAAGCGAACTGAACCTCGACAGTGAACAGACCTATATTCTGGAGAATGTGTACAAAGGTTATGTCCGCAACGGTGCCAATCTAAATGATGTGGACAAAGCCAAGCTTATGCAGATGAATCAGGGCATCTCCAAACTGGGAGTCCAGTTCGGGCAGAATGTCCTGGCGGAAACAAACGATTTTAGGCTCGTGATCGATAATGAAGAAGACCTGGCCGGCCTGCCGCAATCATCCATCGCCGAGGCGTCCGCAGCGGCCAAGGATACGGGGTTGGAGGGCAAATGGGTTTTCACCACCCAAAAGCCGAGCATGATCCCCTTTCTGATGTACGCGGAAAACCGGGACCTCAGAAAGGAGCTCTACACAGCTTATTTTAAAAGAGGGGACAACGACAACGAATATGACAATAAAAAAGTCCTCTCCGATCTCATTAAACTTCGGGTGGAAAAGGCCATCCTCCTCGGTTACAAGACCTACGCCGATTACATCCTGGAAACCCGGATGGCTAAAAACGCCGACAACGTCTACGAACTCCTGAACCGTCTCTGGGACGCCTCCATTCCCGTCGCGAAGACCGAAGCGAAGGAGCTGCAGTCCATCATTGATGCCGAGGGCGGAGGCTTCAAGCTGGCGTCCTGGGACTGGTGGTTTTACGCCGAAAAGCTGCGCAAGGAAAAATACGATCTCGACGACAACGAGCTTCGGCCCTATTTTGTTCTGGCCAATGTCCGGGACGGGGCGTTCTGGGTGGCCAATCAACTCTACGGCCTGACCTTCCACCCGCTTGAGAACATGCCTCTTCCTCATCCCGACGCACAGGTTTTTGAAATCAAGGAAGCGGACGGCTCCCACTGTGGTGTCCTTTACATGGATTTTCATCCGCGGGCGAGCAAGCGCGGCGGGGCCTGGTGCGGCACCTACTTGAGCCAGAGCCGGAAATACGGCAAGGAAATCGATCCCATCGTAAACCTGGTCTGTAATTTTTCCAAACCGTCAGGCGACAAACCGGCCATGATCACCCTGGAAGAAGTGGAAACACTCTTTCACGAATTCGGACACGCCCTCGACAATCTGCTGTCAGACATCACCTACGGGACGACATTCCGTTCCCCCGATTTTTCCGAGCTACCGTCCCAGATCATGGAACACTGGTCCACCCATCCGACCGTCATCAAGCACTACGCCAAGAACTACCAGACGGGAGAGACCATTCCAGACGAGCTGATCGAAAAAATCGTCAAAAGCGGACTTTTCAACCAGGGCTTCATCACCGTGGAATACCTGGCCGCCTGTCTTCTTGACATGAGATACCACACCCTGACCGAACCTCAGAACTTAGACATTAATAAATTCGAAAAGGACTATTTCGACAAAGCAGGTCTGATTCCTGAAATCATCTCCAGGTACCGCAGCACCTATTTCAGCCACATCATCGGGGGATACTCCGCCGGTTACTACGGCTATATCTGGTCCGGTGTCCTTGACTGTGATGCGTTCGAAGCCTTTAAGGAGACGAGCCTGTTCGACAAGGCCACAGCCGAGGCATTCAGAAAATACGTCCTGGCGGTCAACGGAACGGCGGATTACATGGAAATGTACGTCAACTTCCGCGGCCGCGAACCCAAAATCGAGCCCCTGCTCAAGAAACGGGGACTGCAGTAAATAGCCTTTTCGGCCGGGGGAGGGGGGAACAATCCCTCTCCCGGTTTTTTAATCTGAGGCAGAAAGCTTTGAGCACACCAGCCGGTTAAGAAGGAAAGTGTATTGTTTTCCTGGTCGAATTTCTCCCCAACCTGGCCATCAAAAAAAATATTGTTATTTACTTCTGATTCTCCAGAATGGCATAAAATTTCTATGTTGATTAAAAGTCGGGGCTGAGCTTCTGACAGGTTAGTTTAGCTCGTCGCCATAGAATTTGTTCTTATGCTGCTCGGCCTCCGTCTCCACAATCTCAGCTCAGCATGGCAGCTGAGGAAAGATCAGAATATATATGAAAATTAAGATTTATTGATAATCAGTTCAGGGCAAAGTCTAGCCAATAAAGGCTTTTTACAGGTGAATTATAAAAAGATTCTTACTTTCCTGCGGATTTCTTGTTGAAGTATATATTTTTCCTGGGTATTATTGTTGATGTAGTTGCTTAGTAGGTGAAAGTTTGATGAAATTGAGGAAATATCATCATCAACATAAAAAGCAAATTCTTATAGTCGGCCTGTCCAATATCCTAAACCGCCTCCAAAAACCTCTCCTATCTATCGAGAGCTGCTTTCTAAACTGGCTGCTTCAAAAAATTTGGATTAAAAAAAACTCTCCCCTTTATGAATTCACGGTTAATCAGCAAAATCCTCAGTATATCTCTAACCATTTTTTCATGATTTTGGCCCATTTTTTTCTTTTTCCCTGGATATATTTCTCATTTTATCATGTTCTGTTTCACCTTTTTCTGGAATAGGCAGATTTTAATGGGTACCTATTAAAATAACTAATCCTTCCATTAATTGATGGATATTCGATAATCTGCCTGTTAATATTTTACTGTGGTTGAAAAAGGAATTTCCTATATTGTTTGATTTTGAAGAAGTTTTTCAAAGTATTGCAGAGTCGGAAAACAGATTCAAAGCGACAGGCTAGTACTGGATACAGCTTGTCCGTAAAATACCGGAATTTATAAAAGATTCAATCACTTTTGGAGGCGCCATGTTCAAAAATTATCTAAAGACAGCAATCCGAAATATGAAACTATTAATTCGATTAGGGCTTACAATTTCAATATCAATGTTATTGTTTTCATCAAATGTATTCGGACAAAGCAATAAAATTGAGAACATCGAAAATGGATTGCTTAATGACGTTTTGATCAAAGGCAGAGCATCAGAGAATATGAATATTATTGACCGCATGAAACACCATAATGTACCCGGTGTTAGCATTGCTGTTATTGATAATTTTAAAATTGCATGGGCCAAAGCCTATGGGGTTTTGGATAACGAAAGTAAGAATCAGGTAAATACTAAAACGTTATTTCAGGCTGCATCAATCAGCAAACCAGTTGCCTCTATTGCAGCTTTAAGCTTAGTTCAAGATGGGAAAATTAAGCTGGAAGAAAATATAAACCATAAACTTACATCCTGGAAAGTTCCGGATAATGAGTTCACGGCAAATCACAAGGTAACGCTTCAGGGCATTCTCAATCACAGCGCTGGAGTTACAGTTCATGGTTTTGGGGGCTATGCTTCAAATGAGCAAGTTCCAAGCCTTCTGCAAGTTTTGAATGGTGAAAAGCCGGCAAATTCCGATCCGATTCGGGTAGATATTAAACCTGATAGTTTATCACGTTATTCTGGAGGAGGTTATACGATCATGCAACAACTACTGATTGATTTGGAGCAAAAACCATTTCATGAGCTTATGGAGAAAAAAATTCTTGCTCCACTAAAAATGAAAAATAGTACCTATGAGCAACCTTTGCCCCAAAAATACTGGGATAATGCTGCAAGAGCTCACCGAACAAATGGTGATATGATAGCAGGAAATTGGCATACTTATCCTGAAATGGCTGCTGCAGGTTTATGGACCACACCAACTGATCTGGCTAAATTTTCTATTGAAATGATGCTTTCAAAAGCTGGCAAGTCAAATAAAATATTATCTGAAGAAATGACCAACAAGATGTTAACTAAAGTTATTGGAAATAATGGCCTAGGCTTTAATCTGGGAGGTAAGGGTGAAAACTTCTATTTCAGCCATGGTGGCAGCAATGAAGGGTATAAATGCAATTTGATAGCCATTCCGGGAACAGGACAAGGGGCAGTGATAATGACAAATGGTGATGGAGGTGGAAATTTAGCGTCCGAAATTATCAGAGCAATCTCAAAAGAATACGGCTGGGAAATTTATAAAGCAAAAGAGAAATCGGTTGTAGTTATTGATGAAAAACTATATGGTCAGTATGAAGGAAAATACGAACTTATGCCAGATTTTATTGTTCAAGTAAATAAAGGTGATAAGCGTCTCTTACTTGAAATTCCGGGTGAAGGTGTAAGTGAATATTACCCAATTTCAGAGAATAAATTTTTTGCCCTGGACGGTGGCCCAACCATATGGTTTATTAAAAACGAACAAGGTGAAGTAATAGAAATTCATACTGTTTTGGGCGAGCAGGAAATGATAGGAAAGAAAATTAAATAACTCTTTTTTTTAGGCGCGTTGGACGGCCTCCTGTCCCGGATGAGATCAAACAACTGATTCTCAATATGAAAGATGATAATTTATACTGGGGCAACAAAAAGATCCAGGGAGAATTGTTGAAATTGGGAATTGCTCTGGACGAAAAGACTATTCGGAACATACTCGCAGATTTCCGCCGAAGAGACAAATTCCGAAGGAAGGGTGGGGTGGGGGGGGGTGGGGGGGGTGGGGGGCGGACCAAGCTTAGTTTTACAAAATAAGCAAGTTATGTCAGAAAACATAAAGAATAATGCCCTTAAAGCTCCTTTTGGGGGTCAAAAAACTATTCTAAGAAAATCCATAACTGATGAGAATCCATAATTGCCTTAAACTACCTTTTTGCCATCAAAAACATCGTTTAAGGAATAAAAACTGGTCCTTTCTCAAGGTAAAACCATTGAAATCAGGTCATTAACTTGGTCTGACCCCCAAATACAAATAGGTTGGCGACCCCCAAATAGGTTAGTTTAGCTCGCCGCCATAGAATTTGTTCTTATGCTGCTCGGCCTCCGCCTCCACAATCTCAGCTCAGCATGGCAGCTGAGGAAAGATCAGAATATATATGAAAATTAAGATTTATTGATAATCAGTTCAGGGCAAAGTCTAGCCAATAAAGGCTTTTTACAGGTGAATTCTAAAAGATTCTTACTTTCCTGCGGGTTTCTTGTTGAAGTATATGTTTTTCCTAGGTATTATTGACGATGGAGTCGCTAAGGGGGTGAAAGTTTGCTGAAATTGAGGGAATATCATCATCAACAAAAAACGAATTTCCTATCTTTGCGCATTTCTACGTTATAAAATATAAATTTGAATTATCTTGCCTTAAACGACACTTTGTCAAAAAGACTGTAAAGTATCGGGACGACAAAGAGGGTAAAAAAGGTAGTAGCTATAAGGCCTCCGATCACAGTGATAGCCATAGGCGCCCGCATCTCTGCGCCTGCAGAAGTGCTCACAGCCATAGGAACCATTCCCATAATAGTCGTCAGGGCTGTAATCAGTACCGGACGTAGACGAACAGTGCAGGCCTGCAGGATCGCTTCTTTTATCTCTATTCCCTTCCGCTTTAATTGATTGATATAGTCCACCATAACAATTCCATTATTAACAGCAATTCCT
>CBFDDY010000038.1:0-12619 GCA_965603705.1 uncultured bacterium
ATCTCCATCTATTTTTGTGAAATTTCCAGTGATCTCTGATCTGTCAGTAAAATATCCCGAACTCAAGGGGAAAAAAGTATCAATTCTTATTTGGACGACTACCCCATGGACAATACCTGCTAATCTTGCTATCGCATTCCACCCAGATTTTGAATATGCTGCTTTTGAAGCTGGGAAGGAAGTATTTATTGCTGCTCATCGATTGATTCCGGTTCTAGCTGAAACCCTTAGATTAGAGAAAACTCGTATTTTAGCCACTTTCCCGGGAAAAGAGATGGAGGGGCTTAAAGCTAAGCACCCTTTTATTGATCGGGAATCACTATTTGTATTAGCGGATTATGTCACACTTGATCAGGGAACCGGAGCTGTACATACAGCTCCAGGTCATGGTTATGATGACTACCTGACCGGATTGAAATATAAAATGGATATTTATACTCCGGTTGATGCGGAAGGGAAATTTATTTCTGATATTGAAAAATATGCTGGCCTGAATGTGTTTAAGGCAAACAATGTAATTGTTGAGGATATGAAGAAGGACGGCACTTTGTTGAAAGCAGAAAATATTGTGCATTCATATCCACATTGCTGGCGCTGTAAACAACCGGTTATTTTTCGAGCTACAGCCCAATGGTTTATATCGATGGATAAAAGTAGTCTACGAAAAAATTCTCTTGAAGAAATTAAAAAAGTACAATGGATCCCGTCCTGGGCAGAAGAAAGAATGAAAGATATGGTGGAAATGCGGCCGGATTGGTGTATTTCGCGGCAGCGTTCCTGGGGTGTACCAATCCCATCATTCTATTGCCGAAAATGCGGGGCAGTTATTGCCAATGAAAAAATAGCTCTCCATATAGCAGATATATTTACCAGAGAGGGCACAAATTCCTGGTTCATTAAATCAGCAGAAGATCTTTTGCCTTTGGATACAAAGTGTGCTGAGTGTGGCTCGGATCGCTTTGAAAAAGAAAACAATATTCTTGATGTCTGGTTTGAATCCGGAGCGAGTCATAGTATTTTGGGAAAAAGAGAAGACCTTCCCTGGCCGGCTGATGTTTATATAGAAGGGCACGACCAGTATCGGGGTTGGTTCAACAGTTCTCTTCTGGTCGGGGTTGCTGCAAAAAATAAATCTCCCTTTAAAACATGCCTAATTCATGGTTTTGTTTTAGATGAGAAGGGGAGAGCAATGTCTAAATCATTGGGAAATATTATTGAACCAAAAGAAATCGTATCCATAAACGGAGCAGAAATATTAAGGCTGTGGATCGCTATGCTTAATTATAAAGAAGACGCTCGTTTTGGAAAGGAGACCATGCAGAGGCTGAAGGAAGCTTACCGCAAGATCAGAAATACATGGAGATTTATCCTAGGAAATGTTTATGATTTTATTCCGGATAAAGAAAGTATAGCTTTACAAGATATGGATATGTTTGACAGATGGATGCTGGAAAAGTTTGCCCGGGTAGGAAGGAGGATCCTGAAAGCATATGATGAATATGAATACCATACTGTTTTTCATACAGCCTATAATTTTTTCACGGTAGATCTAAGTTCTTATTACCTGGATGTTCTCAAAGACCGTCTCTATTGTTCAGGGAAAAATTCAAAGATTCGAAAATCTGCCCAGACGACCCTGATGCAAATATTAAAGGACACTTTGATATTAATGGCTCCTATTTTGCCTTTTACTACAGATGAAGCCTGGGAAAATATGCCTGATTTTAAAAATAAGAGTAAATCCGTACATTTAGAGTTGTTTCCTGATTTTCAGAAACCCAGGTTGGCGGAGGAGCTATTTGAGGAATGGGAGAAACTTGCCCCAGTACGGGAGCAGGTCTTAAAAGAGCTTGAAATCGCGCGCGAGGGGAAATTAATCGGGAACTCTTTAGAAGCAAGTGTAAATTTGCGAGTTCCTGCCTCACATATAGATCTGATCCGCAAGTACGAAACCAGGCTAGCTTCTATCTTTATTGTATCTGATGTCAGCGTAGCTGTAAGCTCTGGGGATGAGTTAGAAGTAAATATATTCCGGGTAAAATTGGAAAAGTGTCAGAGATGCTGGAATTATTCCTCCTATGTCGGGGAAAGCATGGATTATCCGGAATTCTGTAAACGTTGTGAAGAAGTAGTCAAGGAGATAAATAATTGAAACGGACTCTTCCATATTTTATTTTTATTCTAACTCTTCTGGGCTTTGATCAGGTGTCAAAGCTTTTTCTAACGAAGCAGATCCCTTATGGAGGTAGTAAAAGCATTATTCCAGGATTTTTTAACTTGAGTCATGTGCATAACCGGGGAGCTATATTTGGATTTTTTAATCAGGCAGGAACTCCGCTTGTTTATTTGATTTTGACTTTAGCATCCCTAACTGCTTTGGGTTTGGTTGTATATTATTTTATCAAGGTGCCGCTCTCGGAAAGATTATTGAAAATAACACTCTCTCTTGTTTTGGCAGGGGCTTTAGGGAATTTGGCTGACCGCTTGTTAAGGGGGTATGTTATTGATTTTATTGATATTTACATTGGAAAATATCACTGGCCTTCTTTTAATGTAGCAGACTCATGCATATCTATTGGAGCTGTTCTGCTGATATATATCTTCTTTTTTAAAAAAGGTGAAAAATGTTCCCTATACTAATCAAATTAGGTCCAATAACTATCCATACTTATGGGTTTATGATGGCGGTTGGGGTCGCTTTTGGTATCTGGTTTATTTTTGTCCAGGCAAAAAAGCAAGGTTTGGATGCATCCAAGCTTGTAGATATGATATTTTTTACGGTTATCATAGCCTTGATCGGAGCAAAAGCTGTTCTTTTGATTGGAAATTTTTCTTATTATGCAAAAAACCCTTCTGAACTTCTCAGCCTGGCAAGGTCTGGGGGAGTTTTTCAGGGAGGGTTGGCAGCCGGCTTTCTATTTGCCTTATGGTATTTGCATAAACACAAAATCCCAACCTGGAAGACAGCTGATATAATTGGCCCTGCCCTGGCTTTAGGACATGCATTCGGAAGGATCGGCTGTTTCAGTGCCGGCTGTTGCTATGGACGAACATGCACTTCTTTCTTAGGTGTAAAATTTCAGAGTGCCTATGCTTCTGGTTTAACTGGTATTCCGCTTAATACAAAAATCCATCCGGTTCAATTGTATGAATCTGCCTTAAATTTTCTTAACTTTTTTATTCTATTCTTAATATTGAAAAAGAAAAAATATGACGGACAGGTATTTTTCTTTTATATAATCAATTATTCAATAATCAGGTACTTTACTGAATTTTTTCGGGGAGACCATTCGTCGGATGTATATCTTATCAAGAATGTTTCCCCATTTCTCAGCATCTCATTTTCTCAGGTTTTTTGTATAATAGGGTTGATCGCAGGAATTACTCTGTATTTTATTTTTAAAAAGAAACGTGTTTGAAAAAGAATTCATTATTAAGTCATCAAGGGGGGAAAACCAGAGACTTGATGTTTTTTTATCTGGAAAGATCAAGGGATTGAGCCGTTCCCAGTTAAAAGGACTGATTAAGGATGGAGAGGTATTAATTGATGGTAATACCAGGAAACCGAGCTATAGATTAAAGGAAAATGAATTTGTCCAGATAAAGGGTGAAGAAAAAGTTGAGGAATTAGTCAAATCTGAAAATATTGCTCTTAATATTATCTATGAAGATGAACACATTGTTGTGCTGAATAAAGAATCAGGGCAGGTAGTCCATCCAGGAGCAGGGAACAGGTCCCACACTTTGGTCAATGCCCTATTATTTCATTTTCCTGCTATAACCAAGATCGGCCCCAGGGAACGGCCCGGTATAGTGCATCGCCTGGATAAGGAAACTTCAGGCGTAATAGTTACAGCTAAATCAAGACAAGCTTATGAGGAGCTTAAGCGTCAGTTTCGATCGCGAGAGGTTAGTAAGATGTACACTGGATTAGTGTGGGGAAGGATAAATGATGAAGTAGGCAGGATCTCATTGCCGCTTGGCCGGCATATCCGGAACAGGAAAAAGATTTCTGTAAAGACAAATAAACCTCGTGAAGCCGAGACCAGATATACAGTTCGAAAAATTTACCGGGAATTTACTCTGCTGGATATATCTCCTGTAACAGGCAGGACGCATCAGATCCGGGTTCATATGTCTGTATTCGGGCATCCTGTAGTCGGAGATACTAAGTATGGTCGGAAAAAGACAAAGGTAAGCTGTCCCCGTTTATTTCTGCATGCCAGTAACTTAGCTTTCAAACATCCTGAAACAAACAAACTTGTAGAATTTTCAGCAAAACTTCCCCAGGAATTGCAGGACTTTTTAACGAAGATAAACAAGATGACCTAAAGAATCAGGTAAGTTGATACGGAAACACGCGAATTTTCCCCAGTGAGGAAAATTCGCTCGGATACAGTCTTCGCTCTCTTCTCCCTTCCATGCCTTGCAAGTTTTGTAAATTTGAAAAAAATGGGGGAAATATTGTTGACCTAGATTATTAACGAGATTTCTTTATGAATAATTCAGATTAAATATCCCTTGAGAAAAGGCGGTAATATATTGTATTATAGCGGTTGCTATGTGCGAAAAGAAATAAAAATTATTAGCTCTTTGGAGGCTTCAAGATGAAAGATTATTCTATTAAGAATATTAGAAATGTGGCAATGATCGGACATGGTTCCTGTGGCAAAACTTCTTTGGCTTCAGCTTTCCTATTTAATTCAGGCGCAGTAAATAGATTGACCCAGGTTGATAAAGGAAACACAATCACAGACTACGACCCGGATGAGAAAGAAAGGCAGATTTCTATAAATTCCGCTTTATGTCATTTGGAGTGGAATAAAAATAAAATTAACATAATTGATTGCCCGGGTTATACAAATTTTCTATGGGACACTCGTTCAAGTTTGAGGGCAGTTGATGCAGGAGTGACAGTAGTAAGCGCAAATTCAGGTGTGGAAGTAGGAACTGAGAAAGTTTGGGGAATGATGGATGAATTCGAACTTCCCAGGATAATAATAATTAATAAGCTTGATCGGGAAAATTCTGATTTTGAACGAACAGTCGCATCTATACATGAATTTTTTGGAAGGCAGGCTGTTCCGGTTCAGATCCCGATTGGCAAAGAAAGTGATTTCAATGGTGTTATTGATCTGATTAGAAAGAAAGCCTATGTTTTTAAAAAAGACGGGATGGGGAAATTTGAAGAAATGGATATCCCGGATGACTTAAAAGAGATAGCAGATAAGAAAATTGAAGAACTTACTGAAATGATAGCTGAGAATGATGAGGAGTTGATGGAAAAATACTTTGAAAATGGAGAATTATCATCTAAAGAATTAATCGAAGGATTTAAAAAAAGCGTACTTAAAAGGGAAATATTTCCTATATTTGCCGCTTCCGCTTTAACAAATATTGGAACTCAGCAGGTTTTAGATATGATTATTGATTTTCTGCCTGATCCTTTGCAAAAAAAAGAGCTGCCAACTGAGACAGGGGAAGTCAACCTTTCTCCGGATGAGCCATTTGCAGCAATAGTATTTAAAACCATTTCTGATCCATATACGGGGAGAATATCGATAATGCGTGTTTTTTCCGGGAAGATCAATCCGGATTCATCAATCCTCAATAATAATAAACAGAAAGATGAAAAAATTTCCGGCCTGTTTTTTCTTCAAGGGAAAGAGCAAATCCCTGCCGGCCAGGCTAAAGCCGGCGATCTGATAGCTACAGCCAAGTTGAAATTCACTTCAACCGGCGACACTCTTTGTGATAAGAGAAGTCCGGTTAAGTTTCCAGTGTTCAAATATCCTGAACCTTCCATATCTTTTGCTATCGAACCAAAAACCCGTGCGGATGAAGATAGAATATCGCAGGCTGTACACCGGATAACCGAGGAGGATCCCACTGCCAGGATTGAAAGGAATGCTGAAACAAGTGAATTGATTATTTCTGGGAACGGGCAGCTTCATGTTGAAATAATAACTAACCGCCTTAAAAGCAGATATGATGTTAATGTTGAATTAAAACCTCCAAAAATATCTTATCGCGAAACCATAAAAGGCAGGTCTGATGTACAAGGGAAATATAAAAAACAGACAGGCGGCAGAGGTCAGTATGGAGATGTAAGGATAAAATTTGAGCCTATCCCACGCGGCCAGGAATTTGAATTTGAGAACAGTGTATTCGGAGGTGCGATTCCAAAAAATTATATTCCTTCTGTGGAAAAGGGTATCGAAGAATCCAGGTTGAAAGGGGTTCTGGCAGGATACCGTACTGTTAATTTTAAGGCCAATTTATATGACGGCTCCTACCATGATGTAGATTCATCGGATATAGCATTTAAAGTTGCTGCTTCTATGGCATTTAAACAGGGGATAAAAGCTGCTAAACCGACAATTCTTGAACCAATAATGAGTATTGAGATATATACTCCTGAATCTTATATGGGAGATATTATGGGAAACCTAAATGGACGAAGGGGAAAAGTACAGGGGATGGAGCAGAAAGGGAGTTTGAGGATAATTAAAGCACAGGCTCCCTTAGCGGAAATGATCGATTTCGAGCCAACTCTGACCTCTATAACCGGAGGAAGAGGTTCTTTTCTTATGGAATTTTCCAGCTACGAAGAAGTCCCGCGGCAGCTTCAGAAAAAAATCATAGATGACTCTGTAAAAGAAGGAAGAGTAAGAGCCTCGGAGGAAGAATAGTCATCTTTTAGTTTGCGATATAGCCGGCGCGGTGAGTGATTCTGTATTTCATGTTTTTTAATTTGACTTTTATGGTTTTGAATTTTCCGTTGGCTTCATAATTTTTAGGTGAATAATAGAGTAAATAGTAATTTTCTGAAGCTTCTACTGCTTTTTCAAATGAAACTGCAGCATTTGCAGAGCTGTCAATCAACCCTCCTGTAGCCTTAGCCATTTCAGAAAAAGCACTATAGATATCTTCAGTCTGTTCTTCCATTCTGATTGTGTTTGAATATTCAAGGCTTTGCATTTGAGGCCGTTGAGCGGTAATAAGTAAAAAATGTATAGAGATCAAAGAATCAGAAAATGCCTGTTTGACCTTATCAACATCAAAGGCGATATCTCTTTTATAGAAATCAAATAATTCGTACAATTTCATGATTAGGTCCGGATGGTTCTGGTTAAGGGATTCAAGCTGCATAATGGCTCTATAATCGATTTTAGGAATAAGTTCTTTTTGATAGAAAAGAAAGACATGTTTTTGTCCTTCTAAGCTTTTAAGGTAATTGGCAAATTCAAGTAGTTTTTTCCCGTTAATAGTCCTCATACCCTCTAATCTGTGGAGATTGCTTTCATAATTTTGGAGCTTTGCTTCCATGTCAAGATCGGGATCTAACAAGTTTGTTTTCAGCTCCTTGATTACGCTCCAGTATTCTGAATTTCCAAGTTGGGTATCCTTCCGTAATTTTCCTTTTAATTGGTTAATAATTATATCTTTTGGTAATTTTTTTATAGCTTCACTATTGAAATTATAGGTCTTCATTGGGGTTATAACCATAAGGCTGTCACCTGGTTGAATGACATAGTTGAAAAAGTAATCAATGGATTTTTCGATCTTAGGTAAATACTCGGTGATCTCAAAAAGAAGCACAAAATTCCGGGTGATTTTTGGAGAGAACTGTTGCTCTCCTTCCAGTTTTTTAATACTGTTTTTTTTGATCAGGTAGACAGCCTCTATCTTCTGAAGGATGTTGTCTTCGTAAATTTCAAAATCACCAATAGTCAAGTCATCAATAAAGGTGTTGCCTTTAAATACTCGTACAGGCACTTCAATATTAACAACTCCGACCTGATGCTGTATGTCTTGAGCAAAAAATGCGGACCCAAATATTAAGATTGAT
Source organism: uncultured bacterium (assembly GCA_965603705.1). Lineage (GTDB taxonomy): Bacteria > Acidobacteriota > Aminicenantia > Aminicenantales > Aminicenantaceae > JAUVXM01. Next base: position 7,853 of record CBFDDY010000038.1, read on the forward strand.
ATAAGAAAAATAAATCTTTTCATTGTCAATTTCCTCAGGCAGGATTATAAACGTTTTGTACAGACTCTTCAATTGATAATATAAGAAGATCAGCTAGCAAGAATCAGGTCACACGCGAATTTTTCCCTATTTTTATCTTACTTCCAGGAGATGTAAGACATGGATGCCGGTAAGTCCCTGCGAAAGACAGGAATTTCCCCCAGCGGGGAAATCCCTTCCTGTCCTCACAACGCTCTCCTCGAGATTCTCTCGAGGAACCATGCCCGCGTTGTTCCGGATGGCTTTCTCCGGGATTTACCGGTATCCATGCCAATCCTTAACCTGAATCATTCATAAAAATTGCCGCTGCCTGTTCAAAAAAACAATATTTTATTTTATCAGCGGCACTTTTTACTCTTTACTTTTTCCAACTCGCCGGTTTATGGTTATGAGCAGCTTGAGTTGAAAGTATTTATAAGCAATCCTGAGCATCGATAAAAAAGGTAGGGGAGTCGAGCATACCTCAATTTTTCCATTTTTAACTGCTTCAATGATTGATTGAGGTTCTTTTTTAGAGTCGATTAAGGAATAAGTAGAACCGAACTCCCAAAGAAAATGGCAGTCAGAGGTGCCTATCAGGGGAAGATTTTGCTGTTTAGATACTTGAATTGTTTTTTTGTTGAAATTAACCATATTGTTGTAACAATGAGAAAATTCGAGAGCATCAAAGTAGGGGGCATAGGCAAAAAAAAGAGATTTCAAAGATTTTGACTGAGGAAAAAAGGGATGAGGGGCGATGATAAGGTTTTTGTCAGATTTGAGCTTGGGGAGGTCATGAATTGAACGGCCGTTTAGATTATTATTGAATTCTGGGTTGAGGATCAGGACATGCTTCCCGGATAGAGTTGCTTCCATCCCGGGAATAAGGAGAATATCTTTATTTTCTGCGTAGTTAACCAATTTCTTATTGTAGGTAACAAGATCATGATTTGTAATAGCTAAGACATCGAATCCTAATCTAGCAGCTTTGTCGATAAGACAGTAGGCATTGTATTTGATTATATCGCGAGGGTCTTCTGAAGTATGAGTATGGAGGTCAGCTTTGAGCTTTGACAATTTTAGTTAGGAAAGTGCTTTTTTTACCATAACTCCCATATCTGCTGGGGATTTTGCTACAAATACTCCAGCAGCTTCGAGCGCAGCCATTTTTTCTTTAGCTGTTCCTTTGCCGCCGGCAATAATAGCCCCGGCATGCCCCATACGTCTGCCAGGAGGAGCAGTCTGGCCGGCGATGAAGCTGACTACAGGTTTAGGAAATTCTTTTTTAATATATTCAGCTGCTTCCTCTTCCGCGCTTCCTCCGATCTCACCGATAAGAACCACTGCTTCCGTATTTTCATCGGCTTTGAATAATTTTAACAGCTCGATATATTTTAATCCCACAATAGGATCACCGCCTATTCCGATTGCTGTTGATTGGCCAAATCCTTGGAGAGAGACCTGTTGGACTGCCTCATATGTAAGGGTGCCTGAGCGGGAAATGATCCCAATAGTACCAGGAGAATGAATTTTGCCAGGCATAATGCCGATCTTACATTGTCCAGGAGAGATAATGCCCGGTGTATTGGGGCCGAGAAGGTCACAATCTTTATCTTTGAGGAATTGTTTAACCTTGATCATGTCATAGGTAGGGAGTCCTTCAGTAATGCATACAACTAGTTTCACACCGGCAGCTGCAGCTTCCATAATGGCATCAGCTGCAAAAAATGGAGGGACGAATATGGCTGCTGCATTAGCACCTTTCTGTCTTACAGCTTCTTCGACAGTATTAAACACAGGAACGTTTAAATGTGTCTGTCCGCCTTTTCCGGGTGTTACACCTGCCACTACGTTAGTCCCGTATTCCTGCATTTTTTCTGTATGAAAAGTCCCTTCTCCTCCCGTTATTCCCTGAACAACAACTTGTGTGTTTTTATCTATTAAAATACTCATTATTGACTCCTTTTTTATCTGGCAAGCGGGACGACTTTTTCAGCTGCTTCTTTCATGCTTGAGGCGGCAGAGAATGAAAGCCCGGATTCTTCAAGAATTTTTTTGCCTAATTCGACATTTGTTCCTTCAAGTCTTACGACCATTGGAATAGTAAGGTCAAGATCCCTGGCTGCTTTCACTATTCCATTAGCGACCATGTCGCAGCGGACGATTCCTCCAAAGATATTGACCAGGGCTGCTTTGACGTCTTTATCCGATACCAAGATTTTGAAGGCGCTTTTAACTGCTTCTTCTGACACTCCTCCACCTACATCCAGAAAGTTTGCCGGCATTCCGCCTGAATGCATAATAATATCCATAGTTGCCATAGCTAATCCCGCTCCATTTACCATACAGCCGACATTTCCATCCAACTTGATGTAGTTAAGGCCGAATTTAGAAGCTTCAACTTCAAGTTCATCTTCTTCGCTAAGATCACGCATATTGTTTATTTCCGGATGGCGGGCTAAAGCATTGTCATCGAAATTCATTTTGGCATCCAAAGCCAAAACATCACCCTGCTTAGTAATAAGTAAAGGATTGATCTCTGCCAGGGAAGCATCTGAGGATTCAAACGCTTTATAAAGCATTAAAAGGAATTTAACTGCTTGTTTAAGTATATTTCCTTGTAATCCCAGTTTGAAACCGAGATTTCTTGCTTGAAAGCCACTAAAACCGGTAGCGATGTTGATGTATTCTTTAAATATTAGTTCTGGGGTTTCCGCAGCTACTTTTTCGATTTCCATGCCGCCTTCGGGGGAAGCCATGACTACGGGAGATTCAGTTGCACGATCAATCACGATCCCAATATAAAGTTCTCTGTCAATATCAAGTGCTTCTTCAACAAGAACTCGTTTTACAAGTTTCCCTTCCGGTCCGGTCTGATGAGTGACAAGATTCATACCTAGAATCTCATCAGCAAGTTTTTCTGCTTCTTCAGGATTATTGGCTAATTTAACGCCGCCTCCTTTTCCGCGGCCGCCGGCATGAACCTGAGCTTTTACGACTACGCGGGGGCCTATTTTGTCTGCTATTTCCCGGGCTTGGTCAGGTGTTTCTGCTACTTCTCCTTTAGGTATAGGTACTCCGAATTTACTGAGAATTTCTTTAGCTTGAAACTCATGGATTTTCATTTTATGTTTCCTTGATTTATTGAATTATTAAATTATTAGTCTGGATTATTCAAAGTGGGAAATCTCTTGTAGAAGTAGACAGGCCCTTTATGATAAAGGGCCTGTCTACCTTTTGGTAATTTAGCTTATGCAATCGTATGATTCCTGTCCGTATAATATTCTGATGTGCGGTTATTTCTGATACTGTTTCTTGCCTTCTTCGTATAAATCTTCTCCGTACATGTCATTAATCACAATACAAGGAAAATTTATCACTTTGACTTTGCGAATGGCTTCTGGGCCGAGTTCAGGGTAGGCAATAACTTCAGCTTCTTCAATACTCTGAGAAATAAGAGCTCCTGCTCCGCCCACGGCAGCAAGATAGACTCCTTTATATTTCTTTAGGGATTCCTTTACTTCTTTACTCCTGGCTCCTTTTCCGATAGTCCCTTTTAATCCGAGTTTATGTAAGGTAGGGGCAAACGAGTCCATTCTGTAGCTTGTTGTCGGACCAGCAGAACCTATGACTTTGCCTGGGCGTGCGGGAGTTGGGCCTACATAATAAATAAATTGTCCTTTGAGCTCAATTGGAAGGTCCTTTCCGTCCTTTATCAGGTCGAGTAGTTTTTTATGAGCAGAGTCTCTTCCTGTATAAAGGTATCCGCTTATAAAGAGCGAATCTCCAGCCCGGAGTTTTCCAATGACTTCATCTGTAACAGGGGTTGTTATATGATGTTCTGACATTTTTTTACAGATTTAGAAGGTCGATAACACTTCGGACAGCAGCTTCTGATTTTTTAATGGCTTCTTTCTCAGCGTCGTTTAGATCGATCTCGATGATCTCTTCCAATCCATTAGCGCCCAGTTTAACAGGAGATCCAAAGTATATGCCATTTATTCCATATTCCCCTTCGAGTAAGGCTGCGCAGGGAAGGATCTTTTTCTTGTCTTTGACAATTGATTCAACCATTTCTGTAACAGCCATTGCAGGTGCATAATAAGCACTTCCGGTTTTCAGATATTTTACGATCTCACCGCCGCCTTTAGCAGTTCTTTCTATGATGGCATTGAGCTTGTCTTCTGGAATGAAGTGGGAAACAGGGATTCCGGAAACAGTTGTATAGCGAACAATAGGAACCATAGTGTCTCCGTGGCCGCCTAAGACAAGTGCCTGGATATTTTCTACAGAAACTCCGATTTCCATTGCGATGAATGCTCTAAAGCGGGTAGTATCCAGGATGCCGGCCATTCCAAAAACACGGTTCTTGGGGAAGCCGCTTACCTTATAGGCTGTATAAGCCATAGCATCAAGCGGGTTAGAGACTATAATAAGAATTGCATTTGGTGAGTGTTTTACCACATTTTCAGTGACGGGTTTGACTATATTGAAATTAGCGCTGACAAGTTCATCCCGGCTCATGCCTGGTTTTCTTGGTTTTCCGGCAGTGATGACGATTATATCCGAATCTGCTGTATCCTCATAAGAATTAGTTCCGAAGATTTTGGTATCAAATTTTCCGACCGGACCGGCTTCACGCATATCCAGCCCTTTACCGATAGGCATATCTTCGATAACATCAACCAATACAACTTCATTGGCCAGTTCTTTTTCGGCGATTTTAAAAGCTGTTGTTTCACCGACATG
>CBFDDY010000039.1:0-12494 GCA_965603705.1 uncultured bacterium
AATAATACATAGAAAAAACATATACTGTCAACCAGAAGTCCTCTCTATCCTTGGTGCCATATCTAGCTGAGCTTTGGGAGGTGGTGGTCTCTCTGCCTGAAAAGACAGTTTGAGGTGGTGTAAAAATCTTTGCCTTTTACAACTCTGAGGAAAACGTTGAAAAAAAGGGAGTTAGCTGGCTCTGCTCACAGGACATCTATAGAACCATACTTCCCTATTTCAAAATACTCTCACAGCATTATAACAACATCCCTGAATTTATGAAAGTAGGAGTCCTAGCATGACCATATTTGTTATGTCAATAGTTCCAATGGAAATGGTAAGCTGAAATACACACCCAATGGTAAGCAGAAGTGCATACTCGAAGGTAAACAGAAATACACTATTTCCGGTTTTCTGAATGACTCAAAAAAAGGGATTCCTGTTTTCCAACTAAAAGGGAAATCTACTTTCCAACATAGAGGGAAATTTACTTGACTTTTACAAACTCTCCTTTCTTAATTTGGGAGGGATTGGGCGCCTTACGAGCGTCAGGGAGGATGCAGGCCAAAAAAAACCGCTTTTCCTGCACCAGGAAAGCGAATTTGCTACGGACAATTCGTTGCCGTCGCACGCGGCCACATCCTCGCCTCAGCGAGTTGGCACCTTGATGGTTACAGAGAACATATGACAAGTGTTCCCCGTTGGAATGTTTTTAAGGGACGAAGAAAAGGATAAACCAAATATGTATACTATTCCCAGATCAGGCTGTACCTTCTGAGCATGGGGGCGCCGTAGACCTCTTCCTCCACCCGAACATACATCTTGTTTTTTCTGAAGGCTTGAGGATATTCAGCCCGAGGATGGTAGAACTTGGTGATATACCGGCCTTCAGGATCGAAGACGTCATAGCGAACAAGTTGGGTCCCCTCCTTGTCGATGTATTCATAGGTGCGAACATAAATGCGGTTTTCGTCGTCGATATAGAAGGTTCGCACCGGCGGAAAGTGTTTGGGAACCTCAAATTTGTATCCGGGCCGAATCCCCCGGTCGCCCCAGGTCTGCTGAATGAGCCTTTTTTCGTGGGCCTTGTTTATTTTCATAGGGTCATAGTCTTTGATGATCCTCCTGAGGGCCTTTCCCTCCCTGTTCATAATAGTGAGCTCGTATTTGAGGAAATCGAGCCAGACAAGGCTTTCATCCCTAGTCATCTTAATGAAGAGCGCTGGCGAAAAGGCCGGAACGACTCGGGGCTTCCTTTTGACTTCGATGGAAGCAAAGGTCTCCAGCGGATCGAACGAAGGGCTAAACTTCTTGACTTCAAAGGTGATATTGGCTTCGTCATAAGTCCTCGAAATCGTGTAGAAATTTGCTTCCGAGTCCACTTTGAATCTAGTGACGTAACTGTATTTTCCTTTGAGGACTTCCTTAAGCAATTCGCCCTTGCGGCTGTAGAAAATGAACTTGACGTTCCTTGTGTCATTGACGACAAGTTTATTTCCCTGAAAGATCCCCAAGTAAAAGGGAAGGCCGATCTCGCCTGGCCCCTGACCTTTCCGGCCAAAACTCCTCACGTGTTTTCCGTTCTTGTCGTAAATCCTAATTTGCGTCTCCTTCCAATCGGCGGCATACATATATTCCTCTTTGTCCACCTGAACGTGCTGTAAACCGGAAAAAATGTAATTCAGGTCTTCTGTATCTTTGCCGATAGTCAGGTCCTCCTTCAGGATGAGATTGGAGGGCTGTCCTTTTAAAGGAACGGGCTCCTTTGGATTGTAAACGACGGGAATGCCATCCTCCGTTTTGATTTTGATCTTTTGCGCTTGAAGGCCGCTGCCCAAAAAGAAAACGACGGCCATCCCGATCAGGAAAATTCCGAAAATTGAAAGACGATGATTCATGATTGATCCCTCCGCATTTATTTTGAGGCAATATTGCCGATGCTATCTAATTAAAGAGAAGAATTTCCTTTTTGTGCTTGCTGCAAATCTTTCACAATTTTTCCCAATTACAACCCGTTGACATCCTAAAAGAAGATTATCACATCCAGAACGACAAGGTCAACAAGTCCACTATTAAACTATAAGAATTTCTTTTTTCTGTTGATGATGATTTTCACTCAATTTCATGAAATTTTCACCCTTTGAACTGCTGCATCATCCATAATACATAGAAAAAACATATACTGTCAACAAGAAGTCCTCTCTGTGCTCAGCTTCCCTATTAATGGGAGGATTAAATGAGAATAATTACACTACTCATACGCCTATCTATATAGGCAATCTATCGCTCTCTGCTTTAAGCATAGCGTCGTATCTGTAATTTGGGATCTGGGGAGATCTTGGCTTCCGATGCCTCAGCATAGACTAGCCGAGACTAGAATTTACAGATGGTGTCAGATCAAGTTCTTTCTATTTCTCGACTTCCTTCGGCTTTAGCTCCATACCGAGTTGCTGCATCATACCTAACTGGTCAAGTTCTTCCTTAAACTCGACAATTTTTCCATTTTGAATGCGTATCATAAGAATTGAACTGACTTCAATCTTATTCCCAGTCGCAGGGATTCCTTGAAATTCTCCTTCGTGAGTACTTCTTAGTATAAGCCTGGATATAACTCTGTCCTCTACAGCAATTAATTCTTCAATACTATAACTGATGTCAGGGAAAGCTATGCGAACCATCTTTTCAAATTCTATTGTTTCTTCTCGGGACATTGGTTTAGTACTGTTTGATGGCATGTACCAAATATACTCAGGAGCTACTATCTCCTTATAAGCCTCAAAGTCTCCTTTTCCCAGCGCTTCAAACATGCTTTTTACAAGACTCTTATTCTGCTCCTCAACCTCTGTCTGGGCTTTCATCGCTTCCTTTTCCTGGCAACCAAAAGTAAAACAAAGCAGAAAGACCAAAGGTAAAATCATAAATAGTTTTTTCATTACTCCCTCCAAGTTTTTAATGCGAATATTAGATAAAACTTGACCATGGAAGTCAACCAAATTCTTGTTAAGCTAGATGTTTACGTCTACTAGCTTTTCCTTCCGGCAACCTAGTGTTTAACAGTCACCTGCTTTGATTATTGTAATCTACTAAAATAGTGTTATATAAAAATCCCATTTTGATACAGAGAGGTCCATCTATATCTAAAGCTTAGATTTGTCATTTCCCTACCGCTAATATGAGGTAGAGATTTGCCATCTGTTTGCCATTTTAGGCTGAAAATAACCCAAAATAGCATAATATGGCTTAAACTGTACTCTGAGTAAAACGTTGAAAAATAAGGGTATTAGGTGGAGCCAGCAGGGGGAGTCGAACCCCCGACCTACTGATTACGAATCAGTTTCTCTATTGCAAACCTCTCCACCCGGTAACAAATGAGTAACAAATTCGGTTGAAAAATACTGAAACCTAGGTATTGGTGCTGAATACCTTAAACGCTTTTCTACCCCTTAAAATGATGGCTCCTCGGGCAGGACTTGAACCTACAACCTAGTGGTTAACAGCCACCCGCTCTGCCGATTGAGCTACCGAGGAGTGAGGCGAATTATTTTATATCAGAAAATCACCAAAATGGCAATATGAAAAAATGATCTAATTAGTTAAAATTAACTGAGAGTATAATGTTAAATTGTTACATTGCCTCATTGTTAAAAAATACTGCTATACTGAATATTGTGAATTGAAAATGAAGATTGGAAAATTAAAGTGGAATTTTAGAAGCGGTAGCCGGCTTGCTTTACTTTTTTGCGGTAATCATCGCCCCCCATATCAACTATCTTGCACATCTCATAGACGCGTGAACGCAAGCGTATCCCTATCCGGTCAACCAGGCAGTCATCTGCTTGCTGGTTAAAATCTTTCTTTTTAAAGTAAGAATTCCGTTTATCTTCTTCTTCCCCACTGTCAATATAGTTTGAAGTGAATAAAGTAAGTTTTTTATTGTTGTACCGATGATTAATAATATAAAAAACAGTCTCTTCCACCCAGGGAGAAGTCCTTTTTGCCCCGAGTTCATCTAGAACCAGGACATTTTTTTTGAATATAGGGGCAATAACATCTGTTTCGCTCATAGCGGAATCCGAAGAATAAGAATTCTGAATATTACGGATCAGCTCCCTGAAATCACAGAAATAGCAAGAAATGTTTTTCTTGCTGATCAATTCATTGAGGATAGCAACAGCCAGATGGGTTTTCCCTACTCCGCAAGGCCCTTGAAAAAGCAGGCCGACATCTTGGACTGGATAATTCTTTACAAATTTTTTAGATATTTTAAGAGCCCTTTCTAAGGAATCATTATGAATCTCAAAATTGTTAAAAGAGCAATCTTTATATCTTTTCGGTAGATTGGCTTGCTCCAAAATAACATTTTTCTGGTTTTTAATAAAACATTCACATCTTTTAGCCACAGACCGGTTTTCTTCTTCATCCAAAACCCAGCCCGTTCCCTGGCACTTTGGACAGGTTGTATCTACCATTAGTTTAAATAACCCCTTAACTGCTGCAATTTATGCGACTGAGATAATTTCTTCATGGCTTTCTTTTCTATCTGTCTGACTCTTTCCCGGGTAAGATCAAGCTTGTCGCCTATTTTTTGAAGAGTCATAGGGCCCTCATTATCTATACCAAATCTTAATTTTAACACAAAGGCCTCTTTTTCTCCTAATTCTTTTATAATTTCCCTTATCTGTTCTTGCATGGAATCCTTGATAATTTTGTATTCAATAGAAGGAGAAAGTCTATCTTCTATCTTTTCAGCCAACTCAACATCATCATCAAAAAAATGGCCGCTTAAAGAAAGCTCTTTATTCTCTAATACCTCTAGTTCTTCAACATCACTTATGGAGATTTTCATATCGCGTGCAATTTCATCTCTACTCGGATTTCTTCCCAGATTTTTTTTTAGGATTGCTGTTATCTTTTTCATTTTTGTGATCTGATCTGAAAGTTTCTGAGGGATGTGATAGCTGCGGGAATTCTGAGTAAGAGAATGATAGACAGCCTGCCGTATCCACCAAACAGCATAAGAAATAAATTTAACGTTCTTTTTATAATCAAACCTTCTAGCTGCTTCAATCAATCCCAAATTCCCTTCGTTGATCAAATCCAGCATGCTTAATCCCATTCCCTGGAATTTTTTAACATAAGAGACGACAAATTTGAGATTTGCCTCTATTAATCTACTTTGAGCTTTTCTGTCTCCCTTTTCTATTAGCTTGCCTAATCTTGCTTCTTCTTCTTGAGACAAAGGCTGAAATTTGGAAATTTGATTAAGGTATAATTTAAGATTCTTTGAACGGTAAGAAGCTCTGATATTATCCTTCATTCTTCTTTTTCATCTATATGTAAAACTTTCATTAATTCATTAGTTTTAATCCTGACAATCGCCTTTCTGTTAATCTCAGTTTCCCCTTTCCTCTCGTTAAAAAATTCTATGCGGATGTATTCGAGGAAACTGTTTACCTCTTCCTCAATCGATTCGATTTTTTTACGCATATTCAATATCACTTCTATTCCAGCTAGATTTACTCCCAACTCCCGCGTTAGATTGAGGATAAATTCAAGTTGTTTTAAGTCTTCATCCGTATAAAGACGTGTATTTCCTTCACTACGGGAAGGCATTAAAAGTCCTTCCCGCTCATATAAACGCAGGGTCTGAGGATGAACATCATAAAGCCTGGCGACACTGCTGATGTGATAATATTTATTTTGCTTTTTCTTATCCATTTCTCTTTATTCTGATTTTATCTCTTGGATTTTCCCCTGAAATCCTTTCAATCTCCCGCATGAGCTCCCGGATACGTTCATTATTATAAGGAGGAGGTACAATAGCTACTTCTACATACTGGTCGCCTTTCTTTTTCTTTCCCACCTTAGGGGCTCCTTTCTCTCTTAATCTGAATTTTTGTTCCGATTTTGTACCGGGCGGGATTTTAATGGTTGACACACCGTAAACGGTTGGGACTTCAATTTTAGCGCCGAGAGTCGCCTCCGGAACTGTTATCGGAAGCTTAACATAAATATTCGCCCCCTCTCTTCTGAAAAAATTGTGTGAATCAACTTCAATTGTAATAAATAAATCTCCAGATGGACCACCTTTTCTTCCATCATTTCCTTTACCAGCGATCTTAACTTTAGAGCTATTGCTAATTCCTGCGGGGATGCGCACTTGTATTCTCTCTGTCTTTTGCATAAGTCCAATTCCATGACAAGAAGAACATTCCACTCCAGTTCCAATTCCGCTTCCTTTACAGGCGCTACAGGTTGTAGAAAAGCGCATTGCTCCGGCCTGGACATTCGTTTGCCCGGATCCTCCACACACTGGACAGGCCTTCTTCCCTCCGGATTGAATATATCCTTTTCCCAGGCAAATGGAACATGCCACTTTTCGAGAAAGTTTTATCCTGGTTTGAATCCCATTTATAGCATCCATAAAACCGACCTTCATCGTGTAATAAAGGTCTTCTCCTTTCTCTGGTCCTCTAGACTGCTGTTGAGAAGAATCGCTGAACATATTTTTGAAAATATCTTGGAATGACGCTGAGCTTGAATTAGAAAAATTAAATCCTTCGAATCCTCCATAAGAATACCTCGGCTGAGTTCTACCTGGCGGGATATCTCCCATAAATCCAAATTGGTCATACTGCTTTTTCTTCTTGGAGCTGCTTAATATTTCATATGCTCCTTGAATCTCTTTAAATCTCTTTTCAGCATTTTTATCCCCTGGATTGAGGTCAGGATGGTATTTACGGGCCAGTTTCCTATATGCTTTTTTTATCTCTACATCAGATGCTTTTCGACCTATACCTAATATTTTATATAAATCTTGTGCCATACTGAGCCTTATCGCTTATATTTTACGATTTATTCTTGTCTTCATCAACTACTTCAGCATCGATTACATCATCAGCCTCACTCGTTTTCTTTTCCTTTTCTTTTTCATCAGTCGTCTCACCCTGGTCTGGAGCAGCTTCCGGCTGCGCCTGCTGCTGTTCACCTGCTTTTTTATACATCATCTCAGTCAATTTATGTGACGCCTTGGTTAACGTCTCCAAAGCCTTCTTAATCTGCTCGACACTATCACTTGAAATTGCACTCTTTGTATTGTCTATCTCCATCTGGATTTTCGATGCCTCTTCAGAATCTATCTTATCCTTATTCTCCATTAATGTCTTCTCAAGGGAATAGACAAGGTTGTCAGCCTGATTTTTAACATCGATCAGCTCTCTTCGCTTTTTATCTTCTTCTGAATGTGCCTCTGCATCATTTACCATTTTGTCAATCTCATCATCTTCCAGCCCACTGTGCCCGGTTATTGTTATAGCTTGTTGTTTTCCTGTACCCAGGTCTTTAGCAGATACATGCAGGATACCATCTGCATTGATATCAAAAGTAACTTCTATTTGCGGTATTCCTCTAGGAGCAGGAGGAATTCCATCCAAATGAAAACGACCAAGCGATCTATTATCAGCTGCCATTTCTCTTTCTCCCTGGAGAATATGTATTTCAACACTAGGTTGATTATCTGAAGCAGTAGAAAACTTTTCTGTTTTTTTTGTAGGTATGGTTGTATTCCTATCGATCATCCTAGTATAAACTCCTCCTAAGGTTTCAATACCCAGGGTTAAAGGAGTAACATCCAAAAGCAGAACATCTTTCATATCTCCGGAAAGAACAGCACCCTGAATAGCAGCTCCAGATGCTACGACTTCATCTGGATTTACACCTTTGTGAGGCTCTTTTCCAAATAAATTTTTAACCAGCTCCTGAACTTTAGGTATGCGGGTAGAACCGCCCACTAAGATAACCTCATTAATATCGGATGGCTTTAATCCTGCATCCTTTATAGCTTTCTTGACAGGTTCACTAGTTTGATCAATTAAAGGATCCATGAGATGTTCCAATTTTGATCTAGTCAATTTAATAAGGAGGTGTTTGGGTCCTGATGAATCTGCAGTTATAAAAGGTAGGTTTACTTCAGTTTCCATTGTAGAAGAAAGCTCCATTTTAGCTTTCTCAGCCGCTTCTTTTAATCTTTGCAAAGCCATTTTATCTTTAGACAGGTTAATTCCGGATTCTTTCTTAAATTCACCAACCAACCAATCCTGTACTTTCTGATCGATGTCGTCTCCACCTAAATGGGTATTTCCATTAGTTGACTTGACTTCAACAATGCCTTCCCCAACTTCTAGAATAGAAATATCAAAGGTACCGCCACCAAAATCATATACTGCAATAATATGCTCATTCTTTTTATCTAATCCATAAGCAAGGGCAGCAGCAGTAGGTTCATTTATGATCCGCTTAACTTCTAATCCTGCTATTTTCCCAGCGTCTTTAGTTGCCTTTCGTTGACTGTCATTAAAATAGGCAGGAACTGTAATAACAGCTTCTTTTACATTTTCTCCTAAATAATCTTCAGCCGATTTTTTTAGCTTTTGAAGAATGACCGCTGATATTTCTGGAGGCGCATAGGATTTTTTTAAAGCCTTTATCCTGACATCTCCATTTGCTTCTTCCACAACTTTAAACGGAACCTGTTTTATCTCTTCCGGGACTTCCTTAAAACGCCGCCCCATAAATCTCTTAATCGAATATATAGTGTTTTCAGGATTCGTCACTCTCTGCCGCTTAGCGACCTGTCCAACTAACCTCTCTCCCTTTTCTGTAAAAGCCACCACAGATGGAGTTGTACGTCCACCTTCTTCATTTGAAATGATAATCGGTTTATCACCTTCAATTACAGAAACGACTGAGTTTGTCGTACCTAAGTCAATTCCTATTATTTTTGCCATCTAATCCTCCGTAATATTATTAATAATTCCTTTATATAATAATACTTGAGTGCATCATTGTCAAGTATTTATATTGATTATATTGTCAAGTTCTGATTTCTAAAAAAAAAGGAGACGGCCTCTTTCTTAGAAACCGTCTCCTTACAACTAGTTATACTTAAATATATCTTCCCGTATTATAATATCTTTATACATCGTCTGGATCAGCGATGAATTTTTCCTTCATAAGTAATTGCACTTCATCACGAGCTTTTTTTATTATTTTTTCTGCCATTTTATATCTCTCTTCTTTTGGAATATCAAGACGGGCAACACCCTGCTCAATAGCTTTAGTACCAACGGCAACAGCTTCTCTCGGAAAAATTTCCCAATCATCCATGTTGGGAATAATATAGTCTTCACTAAGTCCTTTATCCTCAGCAACTTTAGCGACTTCTTCAGCAGCAACTATGCACATTTCGTCTGTGATCTTGGAAGCACGTACATCCAGAGTTCCTCTAAAGATCCCCGGGAATCCCAGCGAATTGTTTACCTGGTTGGGAAAATCGGAGCGGCCGGTAGCAACGATTCTTGCTCCAGCTTCTTTGGCTTCCCAAGGCCATATTTCCGGAACGGGATTGGCTGCTGCAAAAACAATCGCATCATCCGCCATACCTGCAACCCATTCTTTTTTAATCACACCAGGCCCTGATTTAGAAGCAGAAATAAGCACATCAGCATCTCGCATAGCTTCTGGAATGCCTCCGGTTAAGCCCTTAGCATTAGTAGTTTCACATATATGCCACTTTTCTTTAAATTTTTCTTGGAGTACTTCTCTATCTTCCCTGTCCTTATGCAAAATCCCTTTTGAGTCACACTGAATAATATTTCCAGGAGTAACTCCGGCTGTAACAATTAGACGTGAGACAGCAATGTTTGCAGCTCCAGCCCCGATCAAAGCTACTTTAATATCAGCCATATTTTTCTTAACTATTTTTACTGCATTTATTAGACCTGCAACAGTAACCATGGCAGTACCCTGCTGGTCATCATGCCAGACAGGAATATGGCACTCTTCTCTTAATGTATCGAGGATATGAAAACATTTTGGGTGGGAGATGTCCTCAAGGTTGATTCCGCCAAAAGTAGGCTGTAGCAACTTTACTGTTTTTATGATCTCTTCCGGATCTTTCGTATCCAGCATTATAGGAAAAGCATCGACTCCCCCTAAATACTTGTACAGCAGTGCTTTTCCTTCCATAACCGGAAGGCCAGCTTCGGGTCCGATATCACCCAGGCCGAGTACCCTGGTTCCATCTGAAATGACTGCAACAAAATTCCCTTTGTTTGTCATCTCGTATACTTTTTCAATATCCTCATGGATCTCTTTACAAGGTTTTGCTACACCGGGAGTATACCAGATAGCGAAATCATGAAAATCCCTGATTCGGCACTTGGGTAAAACTTCGATCTTCCCTTTGTAAAATGGATGTAGGCGCATTGCGTCCTTAGAAGGTTGTTCAGCTTTTGCCAGCAACTCTTCTACAGTTACTTCTTTGCTCATTTTTTCTCCTTTGGGCGGGAAGATATAATATTATCTTTTATTATTATCAACCCTCTATTATGATATTTCTTTTTAAGAAATGTTTATTATAATGCGATTCAATCATATGTCAAGTTTATCTATGTAAGAAACATCTTTCACTATTAAGCTCATCTGGTTTTTTTGTGGCGATCATAGCTATGTTGAATTCTTCCGCTTTTGCAATAACATCCTTATCCCTTATGGAACCCAATGGATAAATTATTGCAGTTATTCCATTTTTTCCGGCCAGTTCCGCTACATCATGAAAAGGCATAAAAGCATCAGAAGCCAATACGCATCCCTTAGGTCCATAACCGCGTCGTGAAAATTTTATAGCATCTTCGGCTGCATCTATTCTACTCCGCTGCCCAGAGCCTATGCCATGTATTTTATCCTTTTTCCCAATTACAATCGCATTTGAACGAGTAAAACAAGCAACATTCCAGACAAATACAGCGGCATCCAATTCATCCTCTGTAGCTTGGCGTTGCGAAACAATCTCCACTGACTCAGTCGATATGATCTTTGAATTAAATCTCTTTTGTACCAAAAGCCCTCCTGCCACCCTTTTAAACTCCAGGTTTCGATCATGGCAAGGTTCATCCAGAAAACTTCCCATTTTCACAATCCGCAATGGTTTTCTTGTATTCAGAATTTCCATAGCTTCCGGGGAAAAATCAGGAGCAAAAACAACTTCAATATTCCTACCTTTTTCAATGATAGATTCAGCCACCTGTTTATTTAAGGTATAATTAAAGACATCTACACTCCCGAAATTAGAAAGCGGATCACTATTCCATGCTTTTAGAAATACATCATCCGGGTCATCCCCCATAGCTACACCACTGGGCATTTCATGTTTTATTAATACACATATCTTTTTATCCGGATAGATCCCGGTTAGTTTTCTCGCTAGTCGCTGGCCAAGGTCCATGTCACCAACATTAATATATCCAAGCCCTTTTGATCCCTGCTTAAGTACTTCTATAGTTGCCATATTAGGTCCGGAAGCTCCTTTTTCGGCATAAAAAGCGGCTGGATAGCCTGGATTTTCTCCATATCTCATCGAAAGTTTTTTATTAAACTCTAATGATCCAAATTTAAGTGTTTCTGAAAAGTCTTCTTCAACCTTTGAACGGTACTGAGCCCGGGTTTTTTTACCGATCTTTTCCATAGAGTTACTCCTTCCTGTCATGTCGGTTTATTACATTTATGTCATATTTTTCAAATTTCGTCGTATCAGCAAATAATACAGCTACAGAAACTCTAAAATCTTTTTCATGCTTCTTTGGGCTCAGAGCCTTATATACTGCTTCAGCCGTTTCCTCTGCAGAGTTTTCTTTTAGATCTACATCAAAAGGCTCCCCCTCAAAAGAAAGCAGCGGATTAGAATTATCTCCTGTATAAGTAGCTATCATTTTTCCTTTTCCTTCAATAAAAGAGATTTCATAATAGTTTTTCTGTGATAATCCATTAGACGCTCTTTTAATAATACTTAAGGCCGCTTTCTCAGGCTTAATTACACATCCGCTTATTCTGGGAGTGTAATTGGGAGCGTCAGGTTCAAAATCCCAGTTTTCCAGAGCGTTTGACAGGATTTCTACAGGATTTTTATGTTGGATTAAACAGTCCCGAATAGCAGATGTATGTTTGCCGTTACTTACTGCTATACCCTTTGATATCTGAATTGCAGGATAAACCAGCAGATCAACATTCCCTTTTTTTAAAGTCATCTCATCAAAAGGCTCTACCCAGGCGCCTTTTTGTTTTGCAATTATTTTTCTTGCCTGGCTTGAGGGAGACCTTCCAGTCACCGCATAAACAACAACAACATTGCTACCGGATAAATCCTTACCTAAAATTATCAGCCTACCTGGGTATTCCATAGAGCTAAGTTTTTTTAATCCATTAACCATTTTTTATCTACAATTATCCATTTTACTGTTTACAGTTTAACTTGGCCTATTCATAAAAAAATGGCGCTGTTATTATTATTTATTTCTTTTCAATTATATGCAAGATTCTTTCGATAATAATTATTGATTATACCTTCTCGTTTTTGTTTTTAATTAAATCGCCATTTTTTTACCATTCAGGCGAGCCGATCTTACTGCATCTGCTTCGTTACAGGGCACTTGCGGTGAAGTACCACAGCTTCATAC